>CADBQC010000050.1 GCA_902796745.1 uncultured Pseudomonadota bacterium | reverse complement strand
GGACATTGGCCTGGATTTTGCAGTGACAGAAACACGAGATTTGCGGGCATATAGGCGGTTAGCTCTAAAAATTAAGAAAAAATTTAAACTAAATATATTATGTACTAGCGAAAATTTTGCTTATAAAAGATAAGAATACCTAATAAATAATTCAAAAATTTGTTTAATTGAAAGTAAAAATTCAATAATGCGACTGCGATTAGCACGATTTCACAGAAAAACAAGTTGTTATTCCAAGGCAATCGATATGGTATCCGCCTCTCTACTTTTGCTATTTAATGAAAAATTACTTTGTTCTATAATTGGTTAGGGGTGTCGAAAACCAAGTGTTATAGTAAATCTTATCTTATGCTAATATGTTAACTCTTTCCGTTAAGCTAGTGCTATCGTGTAGTGGCGGTTTCTCATAAAATGGTTAGCGACCATCTATATACGACATAGTTGCCATTTTTGCGAAATATTAGTATTCTAATTAAAGAGGGGGATTATAGGAGGTTAAATTACTATGAATAATATTAAGAGACTTGTACTAACTGCTGTATTAATGTTGCCATCGTTCTCAACATCTGTTGATGCAGTCACATTGACAGACGAAGGATTGAAAGTCAATCTTTTGAGAGAGGTGAATATGTCAAATGTCTTGGAATGTAATCTTAGACAAGCAATGACCTTAGTTGCTTATTCAGAAGACCTAAGATCACACTATGTTAACAATTACGCAGATAATCCTGTAATGCAGTGGTATAACCCCGAATACAGCAGAACAACCTGGGAACAAATTCCAACTTTAATTGCAGAAACTTTATTTAACAAAAGACACAAAGACATAAACTACTACCGTGCCAGTAGCTGTACGCTGGAATGTCTTGGTAATTTTGATGATCCAAAAGACTGGATAGTTCCTAATTGGAACTATTTTTTAATGACAAATGTGATAAATATAGCATTAAAATCAAGAAAAGATATTAACGATCGAATAATAGATCACACGATTAAAGTTATAGCCGAAGATGTTCAAGAGCGAAGAACAAAATATAACTATCTTGAATATAGTGATATGTTTTACAAAGCAAAAGATGATATAAGAACTTATTGGGAAGAATTACATCTAAGTGATTATATAAATAATATAAAAGATAAAATAAGATTTGTATATTCTCCAACATTATTTTTAGATAAATTATATCCAGATGTTGATAAAGAGGTAATACGAATTAAAAATTCTATTCGATACATGCATCCTGAAACATGCACTGTGAAGTCAAAATATATATCTAGTATAGATACAATACATGCAGAGCATAAATATCAAATATCTCTCATGAGAGAAGGACGCTTTTACAGCAAAAAGTTTACAATAATGGGACTAGAACCAGAAATGCGCAAGATCTCTGATGATGAATGCAGATATCGAAATTCCAGGCTAATTGCTATGCGAAAAAAAGTTCAAAAAGCCTATAACGCATTTTTTGCAGGCGATATCCTAAATACATCATACTTGCAAAAACTATACAAAATTGCCGATTTTATTCAAAATGAGAGCGAACAACTTCAGAAAGAAAATAAACGCAAATCATATTGGCTATACGGCATTTTTAGCTCATATTTGTTCTGCTATAAAGAGCCTATTATTGATGCCTATGTAAAAATGATGAAGCTTTTGGGACTATCAACAATAGAAAACATTATCGGCAATAATGTAGCAGTTGTTCACGACATTATTGATGATGATGAAAAATCGATTCAGGCTCTAGTCACAAAAAAATAATTTCAATTTTCGCCAACATCATCATACTGAGCTAAAAGACGATCCATATCATTTCGGCTCTTTTTGCTCAGATCTTTGTCTTTTTTGTTTATAGTCATTCGTTTTGGCTTTAGTGTTGCCAGTTCCTCAGCACTTTGCGTTCCGTTATTCAAAGGCATACTTTCCTCCTCTATAAATTCATCCTCTTCTGCTAATTCCGGCGTTTTCTTAGCGTTCTCTGCTTCAATGTTGTTTTTAGAGTCTGAACCTAGAACATTTTGTGAACCATCAGGAATAATTTTTTCAATTACACGATCTTTTATAAAGCTCATTAATGTCTGCTTTTTTACCAGGGACATGTGTTCTAAAATCCGTTCTTGTAAATCTTCTGGCAAGACCAAAACTATAAAATTAGATAGGCTCGTAACTACTGGACGCAATCTCGAGTTTTCGACAAATTTCGGAGTTTCATTCAACATGCACTGGTTGATTATAAGGTCGAATGCTACCAGTATAACTGCCCCTCTTGCTATCCCGAAAATTCCTCCAAGAGCTTTATCAGTCGTATTCAGCACACTTTTTTTAACCAAATTCGAGCAAAAATAATTAAACACACTTAAGAGAGTTAGAAATAGTATGAAAAGTCCGCAAGCTGTCACAAAATCAGCGATTAGTTTGTGCGATATGTATGTTCTAGTAAATTCCTTAGCATATGGGAAAAATGATATGGCCAGATATCCTCCTCCGAGCCATGCAACTACAGACAAAACTTCTTTTGTAGCTCCTCTCACCCAACCGATTATGAAAGATAACAAAACAACTACGCAAATGAATATATCAACTGCAAAGAAACTAATACCTGCCATCCAAAGTGAATTCAAAGAAAAAACAACATATATATGAGTTTATCCTACCACGAACGAATTGCAAATCATCTGTTTAAATTCCTAAAGCCTTCTTCTGTTTTTCGATAAGCTCATCGCGTGACTTTTTTGCATACTTCAAAAGTTTATCAAATTCTTCTTCCGTAAATGGTCGCTTTTCGCCACAGGCTTGAATTTCGATAATTGCACTATCAGACATCACAAAATTGGAGTCAATCTCAGCTCGGGAATCTTCGGAATAATCAAGATCCAAGATCGGAGTTCCGTCAACGACCCCACATGAGACAGCCACAACGTGCCCGGTGATTGGATTTGTCTGTATTTTTTGTTGTTTTATCAACTTTTGACAAGCTAAATATAACGCAACAAATGCTCCTGTAATACTGGCAGTTCTTGTCCCACCATCGGCATGTATAACATCGCAATCAAGCTTAATTTGTCTTTCACCTAAAAGCGAAAGGTTGACAACAGATCTAAGTGAACGCCCTATAAGTCGTTGTATTTCCTGTGTTCTCCCAGATTGTTTTCCTTTTGTGGCTTCCCGTTCAGTTCTGTCTTGACAGGAACAAGGCAACATTCCATATTCTGCCGAAACCCATCCGGTTTTTGTGTTTTTTAAAAACAGGGGTACTTTCTCCTCTATTGTGGCTGCGCATATGACCTGAGTGCGTCCAAACTTAGCGAAACATGAACCATCACCATGAGGGTAATAATGAGGGATCAAAGCAATATCCCGCAATTCATCAACTCCACGAGAAAGAAATCTTTTAATCATAAATTGTTCCATCAGCTATTTTGCAAATACAGTTTAGTCCTCAAATCCAGCTTCTGTATACAAGATTTTTTCGGGTGTATAAGTTCATAACATATGGGATAAAATTTCGTTTGCTGGGATGGTCAAAATGGATTAAAATCTATGTTGTCACTGTTGTGAAATTTCATATGTCACGTTTTATATTTGTAACTGGCGGGGTTATGTCGTCACTGGGGAAGGGCATAGCTTCGGCGAGTATCGGCGCATTGTTGCAACTTCGCGGGTACTCCATAAAGATGAAGAAGCTGGATCCATACATAAATGTTGATCCTGGAACTATGAGCCCATATAAACATGGTGAGGTTTTTGTTATGGAAGACGGGTGTGAGGCTGATCTTGATTTCGGACATTATGAAAGATTTACGGGAATTTGTTGTTCCAGGGAAGATTCTCTGACTACCGGACGAGTATATGAAAAGGTTCTGAATAAGGAGCGCCACGGAGATTATCTCGGCTCAGATATACAGGTCATTCCACATATTACGAATGAAATAAAGGAGTTTATAACCAGAGATTCTGATAATGTCGATTTTACAATATGCGAAATCGGTGGTACGGTTGGAGACATAGAAGGTTTGCCGTATATTGAGGCGTTGCGACAGTTGTCAATGGAGTTGGGAAAAGAACGCACAATGCGCATACACTTGACATTTTTGCCCTATATAAAAGTTGCGGATGAGTTAAAAAGCAAGCCAACACAACATTCGGTTAAACAGTTGCAAAGTATGGGTATTCAGCCGGATATTTTGCTTTGCCGGAGTGAAAAACCATTAACTGATGACATAAAAACTAAGTTATCAATGTTTTGTAGCGTTCAAAAGGATAATGTAATGGCAGCATTGGATGCCTCGAATATCTATCTTATACCAAATCAATACCATATTGAGGGGCTAGATAGGCAAATTTGCAAACACTTCAATCTTTCAAACGATGAAACTGAAAAGCAAGTTGAAATAGCCATAAAAAATAAATGGGCAAAACTAACAGAGGTAATACTAAATCCGAAGCGCGCGATTAAAGTAGCAGTAATTGGAAAGTATACGAAGCTAAAGGATGCTTACCTGTCTCTGACGCAAGCGATTGCACATGCTGGATATGCTAATGATGCGAAGGTTGATATATCATGGATAAATGCCGAAGATGTACCGGATGCAATAGAAAAACAATTGCACGACGTCAAGTGCATTATTGTTCCTGGTGGGTTCAGTTCACGAGGAATTGACGGTAAGATGTGCGCGATAAAATATGCACGAGAGCACAAAGTGCCATTCTTGGGAATATGCTTGGGATTGCAACTCTCGGTTATAGAAGCATGTCAAAATGTTGGCAATCTGAAAGACGCTACGAGCCGAGAATTTTCTGATACTGGCAACTTTGTTATAGATTTTATGAAAAATTGGGCACATGAAGATGCAACCGAGACACGCGAAATAGATGGAGCCAAGGGTGGTACGATGCGACTTG
>CADBQC010000049.1 GCA_902796745.1 uncultured Pseudomonadota bacterium | reverse complement strand
TCCATACCAGGTGTTGTCCCTTCAACTGGTGCTACCTGCCCTGCTTCATCTACTACTTCTCCATTAGCATTCACCACAGAACCTTGATCTACTCCCGGTTGCATTCCATCCGCAACAACACCTTCTTCTGCCATCGCTTCCATGCCAGGTGTTGTCCCTTCAACTGATGCTACATGCCCTGCTTCATCTACTACTCCTCCATTAGCATTCACCACAGAACCTTGGGCTACTCCCGGTTGCATGCCATCCGCAACAACACCTTCTTCAGAATTTTTAGCATCCGAATCCTTATTCTTCTGCTCTGCCTCTGTTACTGCCATAGAAATAAGGGTATTGACCATATTGTCCTTAGGGGCATCTTTCTTTTCAACCTGCATAGGTACCCCCTCTGTGTGGAAACTTATGCAATCAAATATGTCATTCAGCGTTGCTCCTTTGGAAACCATATCATAAATGGCATTTACAGCATCTTGATCCGTTGAACTAATATTTCCAGACAAAATATTCTCTGCCTTTGGCGCCTCTGATGCACCTTCCGACAACTCATAAACTTTTGTCACGGTTTCACTTAAACTACCCGAAGCAAATGCCGGATTCAAACCGTAAAAAGCACGCTTCTGAAACTTTGATTTTTCAACCTCTGAAATAACTTCCTCTGTTTTTCTGGTAGCTATTTTTTCCTTCAACTTATTCAACTTTTCTTGAATTTCTTCTTCACTTTTTCCAGCCTGGATATCTTGTGCGATACTCTGAAACTCAGCCTTTTCTGCTTCATTCATTTCCTTTGTAATTTCAGTCGTTGATTCTCCTTTCGTCAATTTTGCCTTGATATCATTCGCGTTAAGTTTTTGTGAGAGCAAGTTCATCCCACTTTTAAACACAGAACTATATACTTCGGAAGTAGAGCCTGAATTGCCGTCATTTAGTTTCGATGACAGCAAACCTAGTCCACCTTTGGCTAAATTGCCAATGAAGCCTCCTACTGCACTGAGTTTGGATGAGTTATTGCCTTTCTTTTTCAGCTTATCAATTTCCGCAGCATTTTTTGCGGATTCTAAATTTTGCTGTGTATTTAATGCTTTCTGAGCCTCCAATTCTTCATGTAACTTAGATACTGCTTGGTTTAACTCTTCCACATCTTTTCCGCTCGCTTCGCCCTCAGTAGCTGTCTGAGAATTAACACTTGTTTCTAATGCTTCTATCTTTTCATTGCTACTAGCCTGTGCTCCTTCCAACTGCGCAACCTTGTCTTTTAGTCCAGCCACTGTTTCTGAACCTTTTTTAGCCTCATCAATTTCGGTTTTCAAAGAATCCCGAGTTTCAAGAAACTCATCCTGCTGGTCTTTCAATTTTTCTTCAATTCCTTGCGCCCTCACATCAAACTGTTTATCAGCTTCCTTCATTTCATTTATTTGTCCTTCAAGCTTTTTAACTTGCTCTTTCAACTCTGATACTTCAGGATCTTCTCCAGCATACACAGCCCAAACATTGCCTGAGCTCATAATACTGAGACAAACACCACTTAACACATATTTTGCGAATTTCATGACTACTCCTCCCCAGAAGAAATCAAAATGATACATCAATCTAATACCAGACTACCACACTGTTACCGCATTCTCAACAGAAAAATCTAAAAATGCATAATTAGGCAAATTTGAAAAACAGTTGTGCATATGATCTACACAGATGATGTATCAAAACATCTGAGACTATATGTTTTTTTAGAATTTTTTATATAATGACAAGACAACATACAAATATAAAACACTTGCAAATTAACGCCTTGAGCAAGTTGTGATGAATGGTACGACAGCTAAATCAGGAAAATATCCATTTTATATGGCAAGCATCACGTTAAACATATCACCTAAAGGTAAGTCATTCCCATCCGGAAATTGTGGAAGGGGCATGATTATTCATACCCCATAGAGTTGTGACTACTCTTTCAGAGTATCTATGAATTTTTTAATAACATCCTCACTCTCAGATGCCTCACTTCCTTTGATAACCAGTGCAGGCATAACTTTTTGGCACTCGGATGCTCTCTGCATGGCTTCTCCAATTCCACTTTCTCCACTTCCTTCGTGAGTTATAAATGGTATAACAATTTTCCCAGCTAAATTAGCCTTTTGTAAAAATGAAGCCACTGGCAAACTCATTTGTCCCCACCAAACGGGCGTCCCAACGAAAATAATGTCATATTCCGAAACATCTGGAATACACTTCAGCTCCGGTAACACTTGCTTTTCTTGTTGTTCTTTGACATATTGTGTCATTTCGTCGTATTTTTCTGGATACTTACCCACTATTTCCAATTTGAATAGCGTGGCATCTTTAACATTTTTCTTGATGTTTTCCGCAACAAGCTCTGTATTTCCATGCTTCAAGTTTGGATATTCTCCAGTTGAAGAATATGTTTCTCCGGAGTGCGAGTAGTAAACAATCGCAACCTTTTTACCAGTAAGAAATCCTTTATCATCCACATCTATACCGGTATCTTGAGCAATGGACAAACCACTAAAGAGTGCGAAGGCTAAAGAAAGGGCAGTTGTTGCATTCCTTAAAATGTACATAATCAAACCTTAAACAAACTATCTATTATCAGTTTCATCAAAAAGAACTTATGTTTGCAATCTTTTTTAGTTATTTCTGTTTTCAAAACAATTTTTCACAAAATTTATAAATATTGGAAAAGCAACCTTAGCGCCTGTCATGTGATTTCCGAGAGTTTGTGGCTTTGCATAACCTACAAACGTGCATACTAGCAATGTGCGCTTTTGATCCTGAACTGCCCCAAGGAACCAAGCGTCTTTATAATCATTTGTTGTACCTGTTTTGCCATAAATTTTTATATTATATTTTGTTTCAAGGTCTTCCACTTCGCTATTAGTGCCTTTTACAACAGCGTCATGCAGTATTCCCTTCATGATCTCAACAGTCTTAGTCGCAAATATCCGCTTACTATCTGAATGGTCGTTTACTACAAACTCATCTCCGATTGTAAATCTGGGTAAAACTGGCATTCCATCATTAAAAAATACAGAAAAAGCCTCCATCAATTTTATCGGACAAACCTCGATCGCTCCTAACACAGCAGATATCGGCACTTTGTTTTTTGCTAGCCCCAGTACTTTTAGCGTATTTTCAATTTTATTTACCCCCACATCCAGCGCTAAATTAACGGTAGATAAATTTCTTGAATATATAAGCCCGTCGCGCAAATATGTTTTTCCGTGTGCTTTGCCATCATAATTTTTAGGAGAGTATTTTTCGCCACTTGCTAGTGCTATCTTTACAGGTTTATCTTCTATAAAATCATACTCATCTTTTCCATTTTCCAAAGCTGTTGCATAGACAAACGGTTTTATGGTAGAGCCAGGCTGTCGCATAGCTTGTGTCATGCAATTAAAAACACTCAAATACGGACTATACCCTCCAACAAGCGCCAAAACTTCTCCTGTATGTGCATCCATGACGATTATACCTCCAGTCACTTTGGGTTCTTGATAAAGTTCACTTAAATTTTTTCCTATTTTGCGACAAAGAACAAAGTCGCCTCTTTTAAAAGTTGCAGTTGTGTAGCCGGAACCGTTTATTTCAACCTTAATGCACTCTCCACTAGCTACCTTACAAATCAAATATTTTGTAGCTACTTTTACGACAACGCCTGCATGTATCTCGTTTAGTGTAGTAAGTAGCTGGCTATCAAGTTGCCCCAAATCTACGTTCTGACTTTTATGTACGTTACCTAAAGCGCCACGATATCGAGTTCGTTTGGTATACTCAATAATGCCATTTTCCAAAGCTTGTTGGGCATGATGTTGCACTACCTTATCCAACGTCGTTCGGATTACATATCCATTTCTAAAAAAATCATTCCTGGATACATACTTTGTCACCAATCTGAAAATTTCATCCGCAAAATATGGCGCATATAACTTTTGTTTTTTTTGATTTATTTTTAGAGGCTTATTGAAATATTTTCCTAACTGCAACTTATTGATATAACCAGCTTCATACATTTGCAACAAAACAGAATTCCTTTTCCTCAAAAGTTTGCGAGAATTTTTATCATTTATATAAATCGTCGGAGCATTGGGAATAGACGCTAAAAATGCAGCTTCATGCGGTTCTATTTTGTCTAACGATTTGCCGAAATAATAATTGCATGCCTCCGCAATACCATAGCAACCTTTGCCCAGATACAAGTGATTCAGATAAATCTCTAAAATTTTATCTTTTGGGATTGTCGCCTCTATTCGAAAAGCCATAATCGCTTCCCGTATTTTGCGCGTTACGGTACGAGCATTACCGACTAAAAGATTTTTCGCTATTTGTTGCGTAATCGTTGATCCTCCGGCAGGATGTTTATGCCAAGATTTTCTAGCCGTATTATCTATTATTGCTCGGATTAAGCTGTTCGCACTTATCCCAGAATGTTTGTAAAATTCCCTATCTTCAGCCATTATGAACGCACCCTTTATTATTGCAGGTATCGCATCAAATTTCACAATCACTCTATGTTCTGTCGCGTATTCCTCCATCAACTCACCATCTCTCGTTACTATTTGTGTCGTTCTTGGAGGCGCGTATTCCAATAATGTCATTTCGCTAGGCAAGTCTGCCCCAAAATAATACAGTACTCCAAATGGTACTGTGATGAGCACGAACACAAGACTAACGATATAAAAAAATATTGTCCTTAGTCTCTCTATGAGCATTTTTAATATCTATGCGACTTCACTATCTTATGCTTATTTACAGTCAAGCCAACAACCTGAAGATTTATCTTTCGTTTAAATTGATTGAACTTATATAACCTGTCACCCATTAACCGCTGAGGTTCTTGTGGCACAAATCCAAGCGGATTTATGGGCTTCCCTCGCATATGTACTTCGTAATGCACATGGGCAGCTGTTGTCTGTCCGCTATTGCCTGAATATGCTATAATTTGACCTTTCTTAACATGTTGTCCACATCTGACAACAATACGACTTAAATGCGCATAAGCTGTCTCGATTTTTCCGTAATGACTTATGCGAACATATCCGCCATATCCTGAATAATACATTGCTTTTGTGACAATGCCATCCGCTGTGGCTCTCACTGGAGTACCAACTGGTGCAGATATATCAATACCATTATGGGCTCTAATTTGCCCGGTTATCGGATGTCGCCTCAAGCCAAACTTCGATGTTATCTTCATCAACCCAACAGGTCTATCAAGCATTGATTTAGTTTTTGACAAAGAGCTTAAAATCGTTCCGTTATTGTCAACAAACTCGCTCCAATTCCCATACGTAAACTTATATATCCTTCTTATCTTACCTCCAGTAAAAACTGAAGCGTACAGTAACTCCGGCCTCCTCACTACACGCCCATCGTTATCGTAATATTCTTGATATAAGAACTCGAAATCCACCGGAGTTTTCGACGACTTAATGTTCACCACTTGGGACAATCCTTTAAGTGCATCAGTAGCTATGTTAGCCTTCATACCGCATTTTTGCAAAGAATAAAGGGGAGCTTTCGGAGAAATGCTCCCAGAAATGCTACGAACGACTTTTTTTACTGGTACCTCTAGCCTTTCTGCATTGTAACCAGTATCATTTTTCGAGACAACAATCTTCTCATGATAGTTTGGACGAATTTCTATTCCGGTCAAAGTAAGCTCTCCCGAACTATCGCGTGTTCCTTTCACAATGAGCTTTTGCCCAACCTTTAAAGTTTTTAAATTAAAAATTTTGGACAAAGATTTAGATGCCAGGTATATATCTGTTTTGTCAAATCCCAGTTTACCAATGACAGTGGCAAAAGTATCACCACTACTTAGCACAATCTCCTTCTCCCCAGATGGAGAAAATGGATCTGTTTGAACTGTGGTTGCTGAAGGACTTGGTTCTTGTGAAATCTCATCATCGACAGATGCATCATCTACTTTATCGCTCATCTCTGCATCATTAGTCGCAGTTTCATCAGAAACAGCGGAATTTTCATCCATCGAAGCATCATCTTCAATTCCATCTGGTAGTATGACCGGCTTATATGTCGCATACTCAGTTATGGCGATAGCCGATGCTAAAGCCATCAAACAGATACTTACAAAATGCGATCTCCGTATTACCACTAGACATTTTTATGAATCGAACTATGGGATGAGTTTACTAAAAGACCAGCAACACGTCAAGCCCTTTTTGTATACGGGAATATCTCAGTTAGATTTATTTGAAATCTATACACTTAGTATATAAAATTCAAATGACTTTCTATAAACATCTGTTACTACCACATCTATTTAATTTTCTAAAAAATAATTATAAATTATAGTTTTTTCTAATTGCAACAGCCCTTTACATCGAAAATAGATGTAACCGCACTTATTTGAATAACTCTACTCGCCCCTTAAAAAAGTAGTAACTGTAATGAAAATTTAGATTATCTTTCTGGTCAAAATATCATGAATATTAACTAATCCTATTGGCGCTTTATCTTCATTTATAACGAAAATGTTAGTTATTTTCTTTTCTTCCATTGTGTGCAGAAGTTCAGATGCAGTGATATTTTTGCTCACCGAAATTGGATTTGCAGTCATGATATCAATTACACATTTCATAAGGATATCCGTGCTCATTTTACGACGTAAATCCCCATCAGTTATAATCCCGATAAGTTCAGTTTTGGCATTAACAACTCCAACGCACCCAAAACCAAACTTCGTCATTTCTATCAGAGCATTCTGCATGTTGTCACTGACTTTCACAATAGGTATCTTGCGATGCATTATGTCGAAAATAAGTGACAATCCCCGTCCAAGTGCACCTCCTGGATGCAATATTTTGAACTGTTCCCTAGTGAACCCACGATACGACAAAAGCGCCATAGCCAAAGCATCGCCCAACGCTAGTGTGCTAGTTGACGAAATAGTCGGCGCTATTCCAAATGAACCAGCTTCTCCTAGGTTTGGCAGAATCAAAGCTATATCTGAATTTTTTGCCAATGTAGAATTTTCGCTTTTTGAAATGGATATAATTTTATTGCCAAAACGCTTTGCAAAATCAATTACTGGGAGCAGTTCAATTGCCTCTCCAGAATAAGAAATTAAGAGCAAAATATCATGCTTATCAAGCATTCCAAGATCTCCGTGTTGCGCTTCGCTTGGATGTAGGAAAAATGATTTTTGTCCCAACGATGCCATCGTTGACGATATCTTTCTCCCGATATGACCACTTTTCCCTATACCAGAAACAACTAACCGTCCTTCAGATTTTGCGATAGCTTCAACTGCGTCACTAAAACATGCGGGTAAATTATCTGCCAAAACTTCAAGTGCCCTCGCCTCTTCCAAGACAACACGCCTAGCTTCAGTTAAAAAGTTCATATCTGCCATCCCTCAAACTCCATGGGCAAAAATGTCATAATTCTCACCAGCCATCAGATCCAATTGAATCCTCGTTTCAAGAAAATTGAAGCAACTTATTGCCAACGCAAAACGCCCCTCCCTCTTCAGAAATATATCCAGTTTTTCTTTCAATTGATGCAAATATAAAACATCATTGGCTGCGTATTCCTTTTGTTCTCCTGTTAAATTTTCGCTACCCCAGTCTGTGCAAGTTTGCTCCTTCGAAATTTCAACACCTAAAACTTCTTGACACAAATCTAAAAGACTGTGCTTTTGAGCATAAGTCCTCGATAATTTTGAGGCAATTTTTGTGCAGTATACATTCTTCGTCATCACGCCAAGATACTTGTACAGCATCATCATATCGAACCGAGCATAGTGAAATATCTTTAAAATTTTCGCATCAGCAAGCAATAGCTTTACATTTTTTGCTTTTGAGTAATCAAAAAATTGCACTAAATGCGCATTTCCATCTCCCAACGAGAATTGAGCCAAGCATAAACGATCCCGATGAGGCATCAGCCCCATAGTCTCAGTATCTATCGCAACCGATGTTTTCATTGCTCGCAAAAACTCATCAGGCAAATCATTTTTATAAAAAGATATCATCTCAAGGTTCATAAAGTCGCAACGCCAGAAGCAATTATAACACACTTTAACGACTTATCCTATTCACTCTATTACAAACTTCGAACTAAAATTATATACTTTTTATAGAAAGAAATATATCTATATGTATATAGTACACCTTTTGTCTTTTACTTTAATATATTTTAAAATTTCAATAAATCATCGCACTACATTTATTGCCAAAGATTTTTGTTCCTGTGATACAATCGTATGACTTAGAGACTTTTAGTTAAGGAAAATTGTGTCATCTGAACTTAAGTTTAATAGTGCAAAATCTTGGGCTTTTGAGGAAGCAAGGAAGCTTGCGGATAGGATAAAAAGAAGTGGCAAGAATGAGGCTATACTGGAAACCGGATATGGGCCTTCTGGGTTGCCACATATAGGCACTTTTGGCGAAGTTTTGCGCACGACATTTGTGATGCGAGCGTTTAAACGTCTAACAGACATACCAGCTCGGATTATTGTGTTTTCAGATGATATGGATGGATTTCGGAAAGTTCCGACCAATGTACCAAATCAGGAAATGCTGGAGCAAAATCTTGAAAAACCCCTAACTTCAGTTCCAGATCCATTTGGTGAGTATGAGAGTTTTGCGCACCACAATAATGCCATGCTGAGGCGTTTTCTCGATTCCTTCGGATTCGAATATGAATTTAAAAGCTCAACAGAAGCATATAAATCCGGAAAATTCAATGAATGTTTGCAGAAGATTTTGAAACATTACAATGAGATTATGGACATAATGTTGCCTTCACTTCGCGAAGAAAGGCGCGAGACATATAGCCCATTTTTTCCGATTTGCAAGCGTACTGGAAAAGTTCTACAAGTGCCTATTATTGATACAAATCCTGAAAATTCAACGATAGTTTACAAAGATCCTGAAACGGGAGAACTAGTTGAAATTTCTGTTTTAGATGGAAATTGTAAGTTGCAATGGAAAGCAGACTGGGGAATGCGCTGGGTTGCACTTGGAGTAGATTACGAAATGAATGGCAAAGATTTGATAGATTCCTTCAAACTTTCATCGAAAATCTGTCAAACAATTGGCGGGACACCTCCCGTAAATTTAACATATGAACTGTTCTTGGATGACGAGGGGAAGAAAATTTCCAAGTCAAAAGGCAATGGACTGTCAATGGATGAGTGGCTGAAATACGCACCTTCTGAGAGCTTGGCATATTATATGTACCAGGCTCCAAAGAGAGCGAAGAGGTTGTATTTCGATGTTATTCCAAATGCTATGGATGAGTATATCGATGCTTTGGCGAAATACGAAACGGAGCAGGATGAAAAAAAACCAGATAATCCAGTTTTTCATATACACAATGGAACCCCACCGAAATATGAAGGATGTCTGAAATTTTCGATGTTATTAAATTTAGCACAGGCTTGTAATACGGCTGATAAAGATGTTTTGATTGAATTTATAAAAAAGTATGCGAAAGATTGCTCTGCTCAAACGCTGGAATATATGACAAAGATGGCAGATTATGCCATAAATTACTACAACGATTTCATCGTCTGGACAAGAATGCCAGAAAAGCCGACAGAAAAGCAGAAAGAGGCGATGTTAGAATTGCGTGATACGCTAAAGAATATGCAAAAAGATGCCGTTGCTGATGAGATACAAAATGCTGTCTTCGAAGTCGGAAATAAGTTTTATGCAGAAAATCTGAGAGAGTGGTTTTTGACACTTTATAAGGTTCTGTTCGGAACGGAAAGTGGGCCTAGGATGGGCTCGTTTGTGAGCCTTTATGGAATTGGGAATACGGTCAAATTGATAGAGGAGAGATTAATATGATAAATAACACATATGAGATAAAGTTTGTGATCAAACGTGATGGAACTTTTTCACCGTTTGAAATGGAGAAAATTACTAATGCCATACATGGCGCAGCTACTGCCACGGAGGAATTTGGAATATCTGAATCAAGGGCATTGGCTTATAAAGTTGTTGATAAGCTGTTAGCGAAGCATCCGAAATCAGCACCAAGAATAGAAGATATACAGGACATCGTGGAGGAAGTCCTTATTGAGAATAATCATATCAAAACGGCGAAGGCATATATTCTGTATCGTGAACAGCATGCAAAGATGAGGGCTGAGCAAAAGTCATTCGTAAATGCTGTTTCTGCAGTTGATGAATACGTCGATCAGTTGGATTGGCGCGTAAAAGCCAATGCCAATTTGGGATACTCTCTTGGGGGCTTGATACTGAACCTATCAGGGAAAGTTGTTGCAAATTATTGGCTGAACAGGATATATACATCTAAAATAGCAGAGGCACATATCAATGGATATTTGCATATTCATGACTTAGATATGCTTTGCGGATATTGCGCTGGATGGTCTCTGCGTACGTTGTTGCAGGAAGGATTTAATGGAGTTGGTGGGAAAGCCGAAGCATCACCAGCGAAGCATATGTCAACCGCATTTTCGCAAGTAGTAAATTTCTTGGGGACTTTGCAAAACGAATGGGCAGGCGCGCAAGCATTCAGTTCATTTGACACATATATGGCACCATTTATCAGAAAAGATAATTTGAGTTACGACAATGTTTATCAAGAAATGCAGTCGTTTATATATAACTTGAATGTTCCAACACGTTGGGGCACACAAACGCCGTTCACAAACCTGACTTTCGATTGGGTTTGTCCAGATGACCTGAAAGGCGATCATCCGATTATCGGTGGCGAAGAAATGGATTTCACTTATGGCGATTTGCAAAAAGAAATGAATATGATAAACCGCGCATATATTGAAGTTATGACCAAGGGAGACGCGAAAGGACGTGTATTCACATTTCCAATCCCAACATATAACATCACCAAGGATTTCGATTGGGATGGAGAAAACGTTGAAAGACTGTTTGAAATGACAGCAAAATACGGCATTCCGTACTTCCAGAATTTTGTAAATTCCGACTTAAGCCCCAATATGATACGGTCTATGTGTTGCCGACTACAGCTTGATTTACGCGAGCTATTAAAGCGCGGAAACAGCCTATTCGGCTCAGCTGAGCAAACTGGTTCTATAGGTGTTGTAACGATAAATTGTGCCAGACTAGGATACCTACACAAAGACGATGAAATGGGGCTCATAGCGCATTTAGATGACCTGATGAAGACAGCGAAAAATAGCCTAGAGATAAAGCGCAAAGTAGTATCACGGCTTATGGATGGTGGACTTTATCCTTTCACGAAGCGTTACCTTGGCACATTCAAAAATCATTTTTCCACAATCGGCGTCAATGGAATGAACGAAATGGTCAGAAATTTCACAAATGACAAGTATGATATCGCGCATCCGGAAGGCAAAGAACTTGCTATACGCATTTTGGATCACATAAGACAGCGCTTAGTCGAATTTCAAGTTGAAACTGGACATATGTATAATCTCGAAGCAACGCCAGCTGAGGGATGTATGTACCGCTTCGCGCGTGAGGATGCAAAACGCTATCCAGATATCATACAAGCTGGTTCAAAGGAAGCACCATATTACACAAACTCTTCGCAATTGCCAGCAAATTATACAGATGATATATTTGAAGCACTTGACCATCAGGAAGTATTGCAACGAAAATACACCGGTGGCACAGTCATACACCTCTTTATGGGAGAGCGCATTTCTGACTATTCAGTATGTAAGAATTTGATACGCACGGTACTAACCAAATATAAAATCCCATACGTGACGATAACGCCGACGTTTTCGATATGCCCAATACACGGCTATCTTAAAGGTGCGCATGAGTATTGTCCAAAGTGCGATGAAGAATTACGCAAAAAGAAAGTCCTGGAAATGGGCATCCTCGGAGAAAAGTGTTGTAACTGATGAGAGAAAATGATCCAAATATTCGGGCAAAAGGAGTATGGAAATTACATCGCAGCCGAAGGAGTATGGATTGATTTAACCAATCCAACTCCCGAAGAAATTACCAAAATAACCCATGTA
>CADBQC010000048.1 GCA_902796745.1 uncultured Pseudomonadota bacterium | reverse complement strand
TTGCAAAAACAATAAAGAATGCCACAATACTGAAGTTGGATGAGCTTTTTATATGATAGATGACTGCACTATTGGTTTTTAGGTAACAGAGACACGATATTTGTAGGAGTATAGGCGGTTAGCTCTAAAAATTAAAATAAATATTTTATGTACTGATGGAAATTTTGCTTAGAAAAAGATAAAAATACCTAATAAATTGTAATAAATAAGTCGGAAACTTGTTTAGCTGAAAGTAAAAATTCAATAATACGAAGGCGATTAGCAGGATTTCACGGAAGAACAAGTTGTTATTCCAAGGTGCTTGATATGGTATCCGCATCTTTACTTTTGCTATTTAATGCAAAATTACTTTATTCTATAATTGGTTAGGAATACCTAAACAAACTATTTCATTAAGTCTCCAAATTTTGTGAGCGAGCTGTTGAAGAAAAGTTCTATGTTCCCAACAGGTCCTTGGCGTTGCTTAGCGACAATAACCTCTGCCCTGTTTTTAACCTTTTCCATTTCCTCTTGCCACTTTACATGAGCATCAGAACCTTGAGCCGGTTCCTTACGCTCTTTGTAATATTCTTCTCTGAAGACAAACATAACAACATCGGCATCTTGTTCAATAGAACCGGATTCGCGTAAATCTGAAAGCTGAGGTTTTTTATCGTCTCTTTGTTCAACTGCACGAGATAATTGCGAAAGCGCCAGAACAGGAATGTTCAGCTCCTTCGCTATACTTTTTAACGTCCTTGTAATTTCAGAGATTTCTTGCACTCTATTTTCAGCTCTGTTTTTCAGATTTCCAGACGCATTAATTAATTGGAGATAATCTATCACAATAAGCCCGATATCCTTTTGCCTTTTGAGTTTACGTGCTTTGTTGCGAATTTGTGTAACTGAAAGGTTGGAAGTATCCTCTATATACAGCTCTAAATTATTAAGCGACTGACTAATTGATGCAAATTGATCAAACGCATCCTTGGGAATTTCTCCACGGCGTATTTTGTCGGAAGGAATACCGGATTCTATAGCCAAAATTCTCGTTGCCAATTGCTCTGATGACATTTCTAAGGAGAAAAAGACAACGCCAGCACCACCATCCTTGTTTTGAAGTTTTGCCTTCGCTGCATTTAAGGCTATTCCTGTCGCCAAAGCAGTTTTTCCCATAGAAGGACGCCCTGCAAGAACTATCAAATCAGATTTTTGGAACCCACCAAGTAAACGATCCACAAAGTGAAAGCCTGAAGTAACACCTATGATACTTCCTTTGTGATGAAACGCATTAGCTGCAGTCTCGACAGATACACCTAGCGCTTCTTTAAATGTGATTAAGCGTCCATTACCAGAGATTTCATTATTCAGGTCATATAATTGTTTTTCAGCATATTCTATTACGTCTTGCCCGGTCTCAGAATTTTCCATTGTCTGAGCTTCATTGATCGCATTATCACTAATTTCTACGACCTTTCGGCGCAGATAAAAATCTTGAATTATTTTTGCATATTCCGCGACACTTGTTATGCCTATAACTGTATCGAATAAATCTAATATATATTTTTGCCCACCAGCTTGATTAAAAACTGCATCATTTTGCAAACGAGCAGTTATTGTCATAGGGTCTGCCACAGATCCTTCATTCCTTATGCGATTTATGGCTTCGTAAATCTTCTGGTGTAGCTCCGCAACGAAATGTTTAGCTTGGAAGGTCGATGGTATATCATCAATACGTGTGTTTTCTAGTATCAAAGCGCCTAGTAATGCCTGCTCAACTTCGAGGTTATGTAGAACTTTATCCTTCATTTGGTTTTATTAAAGTACTTTTCGATCATATTCAGAGCATTTTCAATAGCTTTGCCTTGAACATCCTCATTTTTTGCAGTGCTCCCTAAGCTTTCCTTGATTTTATGTATAATGTTTTCTACATATTCTTTTTGTGCTTCGGAAAGAAAAGTTCGTTCAAGCGCTAATTTTGCATTCTCATACTCTCGGTTCTTGTTTAAAATAATTTGGGCAATCTTTTCGTTATTCTTATCACTTCTTAGTTTTACCTCTTGTCTAGCCCTTGTTTCTTCAGCCCGGGCAGTTTCTTCTAATTTATTTATTTCCAAGCTCAGCCTTTTTATTTCATCTTCAGCATTTTGTCGCAGCTGTTCATTATTTGTGATTGTATTTCTTATATCATCTATGGATTTTCCTATTTGTTTATTTAATCTTTTATAAGAAAACTTATACAACACCCACACAGCTAGCAGAAAACTTATAACCAAGAACGTATGTTCACTGAGAAGTATATTCATATTCTTTTCCCATCAAAGAACAGTTTTTGTAATGCAAATTCAGATAACAAGTTTATTTTATCCACATCAATCTTCGCCATAGCTTTTATATCTTCAGCATATTTCACTCGTAACTGCTTCATTACTTTCTCATGATTGCGCTTTAAATTAGCAAGTTGTTCTGACAAAAGCTTTTGATACTTTACATCAACCTCGTTTAATATATTTGCAGATTCTAGAGCTATCTTTCTATTTGTCTCCTCTATTTTTTGTTCAAGTTCATTTTGCTGATTTTTCAGTGTTTCCAATTTGATATTGCCGGAAGCTATGGTTTCTTCACGTCTTTTGATCATAGCATTCATTTTTGGAATGAAACTCCTTTTCATAGCTGTAATGAGCACGCAAAGGCACACTACCAGCCAGAATGTCTGAGATGTATAATGTGAAAAATCTAGCTGTGGAAGCATTGTTTATGCCGTAAATAGTATGATCATTGCGACGACGAAAGCCAGTAGTGCTATCGATTCTATCAATGCGAAACACAACATTCCAGTTGAAACGAGGTCATTCTTTGCTGAAGGATTTCTAGCTATTGATTGGATGAGAGATGAAAACAAATTTCCTAATCCCATACCTACACCAAACAGAGCGATAACCGATATTCCCGCTCCTATTAATTTTGCTGCTCCTGCATCCATTGTTTATTCTCCTTCCTTAATGCGTCTGAGGCTCTAGCGACTCAGACAGATACATGCATGATAAAACGACAAATACGTAAGCTTGAAGCATGCACACAACAAACTTAAAAAGGTTTAATGCTACATTTACAGCCACCGGCACTACTGCAAAATACGAAAACACAGCAATGCTGGCGATTGATGCGGCAAATCCTGCGATCACTTCGATCATTATATGCCCAGACACCATATTTGCAAACAATCTAATTCCTAAACTTATAGGTCTAAATAAAAAAGATAAAAGCTCAATCACAATAAAAACTGGAACTAAGTATCCAGGAATTCCAGACGG
>CADBQC010000047.1 GCA_902796745.1 uncultured Pseudomonadota bacterium | reverse complement strand
GCTATTAGAAACTGTTGATTTTAAGGAACGGACAGACATGATTACCAGAATGATTGAGATAAATTCATATGATCGATACAATACGATAAGTACGGTAAATTAAGTCATGAAGTTTCACATAGAAGTTTTTGGTTGCCAGATGAACGTCTATGATGCCAGGCGTATGGCTGATTTGCTAGTGGACAATGGCTACGAAAAAGCAACCGATGCGAGCGAAGCTGATATTTTGGTATTCTACACTTGCAATATCAGAGCTCGAGCAGTACAAAAGTTGTTTTCCAATATCGGACTTTTAAGAAACGAAAATACCAAGGTAATTGCTGTCGGAGGATGTGTATCACAAGCCGAAAAGGAAAATATTTTTAGATATAAACATATTAACATTTCATTCGGAGCTCAGGCATACCACCGCTTACCTGAACATATAGGGGAAATTCTGAGCGGAGCTAAAAGCAAAATTTTGGATATAGACTTTGACCAAGCTCAGAAATTTGATTGTTTACCGAAGAGAAAAAATGTATCGTTTAGCGAATTTGTGACTATTCAAGAAGGATGCGACAATTTTTGCACATATTGTGTGGTGCCATATACTCGAGGCAGGGAATATTCAAGATCGGCAAAGGATGTGCTTGATGAAGTAAAAGAATTGCTGGCAAATGGAGCAAAGGAAATCACATTGATCGGGCAAAACGTGAATTCATACCACGGAGAAGCTCCATATGTGAGCATTGGACAACCTAAAGGAACTTGGCGATTAGAGAGATTGATACAGGAAATAGCAGTATTAGACGGTCTGAAACGTCTCAGGTATACGACATCTCATCCAAAAGATTTCACAACTGAGCTGATGCAAATTCATGCTGAAACGCCGGTATTAGTGCCATTTGCACATATACCAGTACAGTCTGGCAATGATCGGATTTTAAAAGCTATGAACAGGGGACATACAGCACAAGAATACCTAGATAAAATCGTGAAATTTCGCGATATATGTCCAAATATTCAGTTTTCTTCTGACTTTATCGTTGGATTTCCAACTGAAACTGAAGAAGAATTCGAGGATACTGTTAAACTTGCAGAGCAAGTGAACTATACAATTTCATTTTCTTTCAAATACAGTCGCAGAAAAAACACACCAGCAGATACAATGCCAGGACAAATCCCTGAAACTGTTAAAGAAAAACGTTTAGCTATTTTACAAAAAACTTTAATAAATTCGCAGATATACCACAATAATGCCTTAATTGGAAGCACACAGGAAGTGTTATTTGAAAGACGTGGTCGAAAACCAAATCAGTATATTGGAAAAAATGTATATCTACAATCAGTTATTGTTGAAAGTCAGATAAACTTGATTGGAAAGTTTAATGATGTTTATATAGAAAAAGCTGGGGAAAATTCTGTGATGGGGAAAATAGTTTGATGAAAAAAAATATTGAAATAGTTATTGAAGATGAAACTTGGAAAGAAATCGAAGGATACGCAGATTGGAACAAATTTTTAGATGCCCTTTTTCAAGAAACGACGAAAAAAATGTATCGAGGAAATAAACGGTGTTGGCTCGGTTTGTTGTTAACAGATGATCCACGAATCAAAATCTTAAATAGAAATTTTAGAAACGTTAATAAACCAACCAACGTCCTTTCATTTCCAGAACATGAAACTGAATTTTGGAACTATATAGGCATATCTGTAGAACCTTCAGAAATTTTTCTTGGAGATATCGCTATGTCTCGAGAACAAATTATGAGAGAATGTAGAGAGTATGGTATAAGTTTTTTCAATAGATGTTCTCATTTGTTTGTGCATGGAGTTTTACATCTCTTTGGCGCGGATCATATTGAGCCAAAAGAACAAGAAGAAATGGAAAGTATGGAAATTGAGATACTCAAGGAGTTTGGTATGAGTAATCCATACGTTTTAGAAGGAGAAAATAAATAATATATGAGTATTAATGAACCTGTATCGAGTTCTAGCAAAACCTTTTTAAAAGAGATTTTGCAAAAGTTATTGTTTTGGAAAAAATCAAAAGAAACTACATTAAGGGACACCATTGAAGAATTGATTGAGGAGGACGAAGGCTCAGAAACACAGTCAATAGCGGAAGATGAAAGGGAAATGCTAGGCAATGTGTTAAATTTACGTGATGTACAAGTCCAAGACATAATGGTTCCTAGAGTTGAAATAGAAGCTGTTCCAGTCACAGCTCATATGGAAGAGCTGATGTCGAAGTTTGTCGAAACGCAAAAATCTTCAATAATAGTTTATCAAGGTAATATAGACAATCTACTTGGTGTTGTGTATCTCAAGGATGTTGCTAATTGGTTTAAAATGAATAAACCATTTAATTTAAGTATTTTTGTGAAAGAAATACTTTTTGTTCCACCGACAATGCGAAGTTTAGATTTACTATTAAAAATGCGTGAAACTGGAATAAAGCTAGCGATAGTAGTGGATGAATATGGTGGAGTGGACGGTTTAGTTTCATTCAGGGACATTATTGAAGAAATTATTGGAGATATACAGGATGCTACAGAAATCAAAAACCAAAAGAAAAAGATAGTCAAGAGCTCGGATGGTTCTGTTGTCGCTGATGGGAGATCTACTTTTGAAGAAATACAAAAATTCGGCAATTTAAAAATAAAGCCGGAAGACGATTCAATGGATACAATAGGTGGATTGATATCCTCAATTACTGGCAGAGTACCGGTAAGAGGAGAGCTTATAACTAGCGAAGATGGACGATTGGAATTCGAAATTTTAGATGCAGATCCACGCAAAATAAAAAGTGTAAGAATCAGAAGCAAAGGGTAAAATGGTCGTTCATTTAATCGATGTTTCTGGTTTTATATATCGCGCATTTTATGGCTTACCCAGTTTGATATATGAAGGACAGGAAGTTGGTGCACTATATGGTTTTTGTTCAGCTATGCAGAAAATTGTTGCAATGTTTCCTAAATCAATGTTTATAGCCGCGATGGACTGCGGGAAAAAAACTTTTAGAAATGAAATATACCCCGAATATAAGGCTACGAGAAAAGCTATGCCTGAGGAATTGGTGGCTCAAATCCCGCTTATAAAAGAGGCTTGTGATAAATTCGGCTTTTTCAAAATAGAAAAACTAGGATTTGAAGCAGATGACATAATTGCTACATGTGCTAAGAAGATAAGGGAAGAGCAAGTTAATATCATTTCATCTGATAAAGATTTAATGCAGTTGATGAACGATAGAACTACGATATATGATCCTATGAAACGAAAGTATATTACAAAAGAAGATGTTATAAAAAAATTTGGGGTACCACCAGGCCAGGTTTTGGATGTTTTATCTCTTATGGGAGACACTTCTGATAATATACCGGGAATTTCAGGTATTGGTGTAAAAACAGCAGCAACATTGATCAATGAATATGGTTCATTGGATAATCTAATCAAAAATATAGATAGTTTGCCGAAATCAAAGCGTAACGATATTTTAAAAGCAGAGATTGATAAAGCTATACTCTCGCGAAATTTGATACGGCTTAATGATGATTTGGATTTGGAATATGAATTCAAGGTTTCTGAACCGAAAGGATTAAATGAATTTCTGCTATATCATGGTTTTAAAAGTTTGGTAAAAAATAAAGAGAAACAGAATCAGTTTTTCAATATCGCTGAAAATTTGTCGCAAGTTGGTAAGATATCTTAAGCGCGTTTAGTGATGCAGTGCTCATGCAAAGTAGTTACCAATGGAATTGTTTGTTGATACGGAACTATAAAAGTCATTGAATGCTCATGAATAAGCGTATGTTTTACCTCATGCTTATCATAAATCCCATTTCTTGCAAAGATATCAGACACAAAATCAGGATTTTTGCAAACCACAGTTACTATCCCAATATCGTTGTCGATTTTTGCGGTTATTCCATTGTCCGAGATAATAGTTTGTATTTCTGTCTGCAGGATTTTTGGTATGAGCATTACTTCAGCATAATCTCGTATCATTAAAGCAAATGGCTGGAGAAATTTTTTGGAATTTTCGGCTTCAAAATGCATAGCAAAATAATCCATGCTGTGAGCAATGCCTGCAACATCATATTGCAAAGTATATTTTGTGCTACGCGTTATCTGAGTTCCTCCTCCGTCTGCGAAACTGGATAAAACTCTGAGTTTTACATCGTAGTCTTTTGCAATTTGCGTTGATTTTGTTTGAAGAACTTTTGCTCCCCAGGATGCCAGTTCAATCATATCATCGTATGAAACTTCGTCCAGCCTTAATGCGTGTAAAACTACTCTAGGATCAGCTGTATAAACCCCGTCTACATCCGTATATATCAGGCATTCATCCGCATTTACTGCTCTTGCAACTGCGCATGCAGTAGCATCTGAACCGCCACGCCCTATGGTATAAATATCATCGTTTTCGGATATTCCTTGAAATCCAGTAATAACTGGGATTATTCCTTTTTCCAGCAATGCTAATATTTTTTCGCTATAAACTCTTGTTATCCCCGCATCGGAATGCTCTCCTTGAACATATATCGGGATTTGCCAAGAAGTCATTGATTGTGCAGGAATATGCTCAGAATTCAACGCCATAGCTAAAAGTCCAGCCGCCACTTGCTCACCTGTGCTAATGACGGCATCATATTCACGATTTATTGGCGAATTGGAAAACGTTTCTGTTAATTCTATGAGTTGGTTAGTGACCCCCTGCATTGCAGAGGTCACCACCACAACTTGATGCTTTTGTCGCATAAAACTGGCAACAATCTCGACAACATGTTTTATACGTGTTGTGGTGGCAACAGAAGAGCCACCAAATTTCAGAACATATAAACTCATTACCCTTTATAGTCTATCCATCCGATATGCCCATCCGGTCTTTTGTAAACAACATTAATCCTGCCACTATCGGCATTTTTGAACATAACGACTGGCATCTCAGTTAAATCAAGCTTCATCACCGCTTCGCTGACACTGAGAGGAAGAATAGAACTTTCTTGCTCTGCTATGACCAAATGCTCTTCATCTCCATCATTAGAAGATGGCTTACGTTCAATAATATAACGCATCGCGTCTGTCGCTGAGTTCCACTCGGAACGTCGTTTTTTATCCTTTATTCGATTTTTATGTTTCTTTATCCTTTCTTCTAGTCGCTCAAGAGCTATATCCACGGCTCTATACGGATCGTCCGATGAGCCATTTGTCTTGATTACAAATCCTTTTGTTAAGTGAAGGCAAATTTCAACCTCAAATATTCGACTATCCTTACTTACCGTAATTTTGGATGTTATATTTTCATCAAGATATTTATCCACCAAATTATTTGTCTTTGTCGAGGTATACTCTCTCAAACTATTGCCAAGATCTATGCCTTTCCCAGAAATATTGATTTCCATAATTAATCACCCCAAAGTCTAAACTACTTTTCTCTCCAATTTTACCAAGTTTGCTTGCGAACATCACTCATATTTTGAGTAGTGGATATGTAAAGTTCCAGCTATTCTGATTTTGGATTACTGCCGACTGCAAACTTATCTATGAGTTTTTCAAGATTCACTGCAGATCTCGTAATTTCAATTTCTTCGTTTGGTTTTAATTTTTTATCAGAAAATCCAGTAGATATCGCAACAAATTTGTTGCCCATCAAACCATCAGTAGTCACAGAAACAGAACTATCCGATGGAATCTTGATTTCATCTCGAAGTAGCAATTCAACCTTAGCTTGATAATTATCATCTAACTTGAGACTTCTCACTATTCCAACCTTAATTCCATTCAGTTTCACATCTGAACCATTGGTTAATCCACTTACATCATCAAATCTAGCTGTTAAAATATATCCTCCCTTTATTTTTTCCCCGCTAGATGTATAGGCAAAATAAACACAAAACGCAGCTATAACAAGGACAACAGCTCCGATCACTGATTCTAAAACATTTCCTTTCATATTCTATTCCAATCTCAGTCAGTAGCCTATATTACTATTTTATCACAATTACCTTATTGAGCTTAGATTTCATTTATTTTCCCATAAATCAAAGGGATTTGATTGAATAAATTAACAGTTGTGCTTTTTCATAGGAGGTATTTTTTTTACAGCACTTCATGATCTAGGGAATCAATCAAATCCCATTCATATTATGCCACATAATTTTCGACCATGCAAGAGGGGAATTTATAAAATTTGTAAAAAATTTTATCTAAGCGCCATTGTGTTGTAATTTTGTTATATTTTTTCCAGCATCTTTTCAAGAAACTAGAAATTTTTTGAGGAGATCAAGTTGGTGCCCTCGGAGAGACTCGAACTCTCACGTCCGGATGAACGGCAGATTTTGAGTCTGCTGCGTCTACCAATTCCGCCACAAGGG
>CADBQC010000046.1 GCA_902796745.1 uncultured Pseudomonadota bacterium | reverse complement strand
GGGGGCCACGACATAAATCAACAAAATCGCCTAGTGTATATATGCTGACGCGCTCTGCATCAATTCCTTCAATTAATTCGACCTTATATTTTTGTCCACGAGATTTGAAATATTCAAGAGCTTCTGCTTTGAGCATAGATGATTTTTCAAATAGCAAATCTTGCTTGACTATCTCTTTCATCCTGGCTTCTATTTTTGGCAAATCATCGGTCGTAAGCGTCCTATTTAACATCATGTCGTAATAGAAACCATTTTCTATAGATGGCCCGATAGCTAATATAGCATCTTTATCTATGCAATCAATGATAGCCTTCGCCATAACATGCGCCGTCGAATGACGAAGAACTTCAAGCCCTTCTGGGTCTTGATAAGTTAATAATGTGACTGTATCCTTATCGGTCAATGTTGTAGTGAGATCAGTTGTATTGCTATTTATTTTAGTCGCAACTACCTTTTTCTGTATGCCGATCTTACAAGCTACATCATAAGCTGAAGAACCATTCGCTATTTCTAGTTCTTCGCCACCTTTTAAGTATACAATCATGGTTTTTCCTTTCCTCTATTCCACTACCTTAGGAACGCAAAACATGTCGAATTTTTTATACTTCGTATTGCTTAGCAATTCCTCACGAGTATTATTCATATACGGCTCGTCCGCCCTTTCTGGCGTTGTGCTCATATCGCTTAAGTCATTTACGTTAACTTGGCTAACATCAATTTTCGCAAGCTGTTCAATCCAGTTAAACACCTGATTTAGCTTTCCCAAAAAGTCTTCTTTTGCGTTATCGTCGATTCTTATTTTTGCAAGTTTGCATACCTTCTTTAACTCTTCTTCTTGTAACACTTTCTTAGCCAATAAAACATAACAACCTGTTACAGTTTAGCACTATCTATGAGCATTTTAAATGCAACATCACAATAAATTTGCCCCCAAGTGCACTGAGAGCTAATTACTTCGAGCCGAACATCGTCATAATATCAGCTGTAATTTGATACAGAAGGGAGGTTAACTTATACCAAAATGCAATTTGTGAAGCTTGTTTCTCTTGCTTCTTTATCTCTGAGTCGCCAAATGACTGATGGACTATTTGTGGAGTTACTCCTCGTACCTTGATATCAAATTCCCAAGGACGCATCATATAGTGATCTACTGGCATTGAAATGGGCAAAGCTTTTTGTAGCAATGCCATTGCAGCTTTGCGATTAATAAGATAACAACTTGTATTACCTACCCGAACTCTGAATTTCACCAATCTAAAAAGTTGTGACAATTGCTTCGCCGGTTTTGAAAAACCGTGACGATTGACATCTATGTTTACTAAATCCCATTCCTTAGATGATGAAAGCAATAAATCCACCAGCTTTTTTAGCTTTTGTGGTTCAAATTCTACATCATCTTCAAAAATCAAAGCATACGAATGTTGTGACTGCAAAAATTCCTTCCATATATTTATATGACTCAAGTAGCAACCAATTGTGCCAGCGCCTATATCATTGTGCATAAGTATCCTGTATTTATCAGGATTTGTAACGCTGTCCCGATATTCCTGAGAGAGTTCCTTGCCATAAACAGCTGAAATGCGAGTATACGAATATCCCAGCCCATCAATCAAAGGTTTGACATTCGCCAATCTATCAGTGGATTTGTCCAGATTAAGCAAATAGACATGCAATGAACCATCTCCGGTTTGATCGTAAGATGTAACATTATCATTTATTTTATGTAATTTAACGAAAAAACTACATCCGGCAATTATAACACCTGCTATCGCGATTATTCCTGTTCTTATAATCTTCATAAAACATTCTCCATAACTTTTTTAAAATACTGCTCTGCTTCTCTAGCTTTCGTTTCTGATTGTGCTTCTATCATCACCCTCGTCACTGGTTCCGTGCCTGACTTCCTGATAACAATTCTGCCAGTATCGTGCAGCATATTGTTTATAGTATTCATACAATCTGAAATCTGCGAAGCATTTAAATCAAGAATTTTCGGTATATTAATCATAATTTGCGGGTATGGCGTGTACAAATTCCTGATTTCACTGATTTTCTTTTTCTCTTGTTGCAAAAAACTTAATATCTGGATTGCTGACACACAGCCATCCCCGGTCGATGAATAATCTATCGGGATTATATGACCAGACTTTTCTCCACCGATATTAGCACCAATCTCTACCATTTTTTGAATAACGTATTTATCACCGACACCAGTACGTATGAGATTTAGTCCAATCGAATTTAGGTATTTCTCCATGCCCATATTCGACATAATTGTTGCTACAACCGTATCTCCCTTAAGTTTTCCTGAAAATTTCCAAGCGTTGGCAATCGTTGCAATCAAATAATCACCATCAACAACTTCGCCATGCTCATCAACAACGATGAGACGATCTGCGTCGCCATCCAGAGCAATACCAATATCTGCTTTGTGTTCGACAACAGTTTTTTGTAATAACTCAGTGTGAGTTGCTCCACAATCTTTGTTTATATTTAACCCATCCGGTTCATTACCTATATGGATTATCTCGGCGCCAAGTTCCCAGAAAATCTGAGGCGCAATTTTATAAGAAGCCCCATTTGCTGTATCCAGAGCGATCTTCAGTCCAGATAGGCTGAGATTTTTGGGAAACGAACTTTTCACAAATTCAACATAGCGACCTTGTGCGTCATCCAGGCGACGAGCTTTCCCCATAAACTCAGTGGAAATCAATTTTGGATGATTGTGAAATATTTCGCTTATCTTTATTTCTTCAGCCTCCGTGATTTTAAATCCGTTCGAATTAAAAAATTTTATTCCATTGTCATGATATGGATTGTGCGATGCTGAAATTACAACTCCCAAATCGGCTCGTAGCGATCTTGTCATAAACGCAACCGCAGGGGTTGGAATTGGCCCGAGCAAAACGACATCAGCTCCGGCTGCTATAAAACCAGATGTCAGAGCAGGTTCAAGCATATAGCCTGAAAGACGGGTATCCTTGCCAATCACCACTGTAAATTTGTTATTAACGCTTTTGTGCTGACTGTCGGTATAGTGATTTACGACCGAGACCGCTAACTTCATCACATTGTCCGGTGTTATATATCCTTCATTAGCCTTTCCTCTAACACCGTCAGTCCCAAAAATATTCTGCATTATCACTCATCACCTGTTGGTAATCCGCCCATCTTAAAATCATCTAAAGAATCCTCTATAGGCTCTTCTTTTTTTAGTTCTTTTCCTTCAAAAATCAGTTTTACTTCATCTCCAGTCAGCGTCTCGTGTTCAAGCAGGCTGAGAGCGATTCTCTCCAACTTTTCCTTGTTTTTCATGATCAGCTCTTTTACCTCAGTATACGCTTCCTCTATAAGTTTCTTTACTTCAGAATCAATGATTTGCGATGTTTCTTGAGATATTTGGTCGCTTGCATCCATGTAATATCCATCAGAGTCGTAGAAAGTTCGGAGACCTATTTTGTCACTCATGCCCCATTTTATAACCATCTTTTTAGCAACATCAGTCGCTTGTTTCAAATCAGAAGAGGCGCCAGTGGTTATATTTTCTTTTCCGAAGAATATTTCTTCAGCTGCTCGACCGCCTAGTGATACCCGTATGTTCGATAGCAATTCAGTTTTCGTTACCGATACTTTATCCTTTTCCGGCAACCTCACAACCATTCCTAAAGCGCCACCTCGTGGAATTATCGTAACCTTATGTATTGGGTCACTTTGAGGAACCAGCAAAGCGATCAGAGCGTGTCCAGATTCGTGATATGCAGTATTCCGCTTCTCTTCATCTGTCATGCTCATTGATTTTCGCTCTGCCCCCATTATGACTTTATCCTTGGCTAACTCAAAATCCTTCATAGCGACCGCTAATTTGTCTCCACGAGCAGCCAGAAGAGCGGCTTCATTCACCAAATTTGCGAGTTCAGCCCCTGAAAATCCCGGCGTACCACGCGCAATGGTTTTTAAATTGACATCAGGAGAAAGCGGTACATCCTTTGTGTGCACTGTTAAAATTTTTTCGCGCCCATTCATATCCGGATACTGCACAGTGATACGTCTATCAAATCGTCCAGGACGCAGTAAGGCTGGGTCTAATATGTCAGCGCGGTTCGTCGCTGCAAGGACGATTACTCCTTGATTTTCATCGAAACCATCCATCTCAACTAAGAGCTGGTTTAATGTTTGTTCGCGCTCATCATTACCGCCTCGACCACTATCGCGGCGACGTCCTACGGCATCTATTTCATCTATGAAGATTATACAAGGCGAATTTTTCTTCGCAGTTTCGAATATATCCCGAACACGGCTAGCTCCAACGCCAACGAACACCTCAACGAAATCCGAACCAGATATGCTAAAAAACGGCACTCCTGCTTCGCCCGCAATCGCCTTTGCTAGCAATGTTTTTCCGTTGCCAGGATCGCCGACAAGAAGCATGCCTCTTGGTATCTTTCCCCCCAATCTTTTATATTTCTGTGGAGCTTTCAAAAAATCTACGATTTCTTCCAGTTCTTGCTTGGCTTCATCAATACCGGCGACATCTGCAAAAGTCACCTTAACCTTTTTGGGCTGAAACATTTTCGCTCTCGATTTGCCTATTCCGAAAGCACCTCCTCCAAACCCGCCTTTTCCCCCGCCTTGCATTTGGCGTGCAGAATATATCATAAGCCCAATTAGCAACAAAAATGGGAACCACTGAATTAGCGCTGATACGAGATATCCCCAGCCAGAATCACCTGCATCTACTTTTATTTCGACGTCATTGTCCAACAATTTTTCGACCATCTTTGCATCATCTGGCGTTATTGTGGAAAAAATCTTACCGTCAGCAAGCACTCCGGTAATCTTTGATGAAGTATTGCGCATGTAAACTTCTTTGACATCGCCACTAGAAACAGCTTTCATGAATTTCGAATACGTTAGTTCCTTCGGTGCATTTCCTAGGATTTTTGTATCGAATGGACTAGCCATCAAAAATAATATACCTATCAAAAATACCCATGAAAGTATATTTTTCGTGTTTCTTTTCATTTGGATATCCACAAACCAGTACTATGCGCTATTATACCACCAAATCGTCTGTATAGAAGTTTGTTTTGGAGTAAAAACTACCTGCATTCTGAGCTGATACCGACTGGAAGTCATTAAAAGGTGTAACTTTGAGATAGAGTTATATGCTATAATCCAAGCGTAACGACCGATTTTGGAGATAGACTATGAGTAAGCTTTACATAACAACTCCGATATATTATGTCAACGCGAAACCACACATTGGGCACGCATATACAACAGTTGTTTGCGATGTGTTTGCCAGGTTTAATCGAATGTTGGGCAATAAGGTAAAGTTTACAACCGGCACGGATGAACACGGCAAAAAAGTCGAACAGAGTGCCATAAAGGCTGGAATTTCTCCGCAAACATTTACTAACAATATTTCGCAATTGTTCCGGGATTTGCTTCCTGTTTTAAATATATCAAATGATGATTTTATAAGGACAACAGAACCTCGGCACAAAAAGACAGTGCAACATTTTTGGAAAAAGTTGAAGGATGCCGGATACATATATCTCGGAGAATATTCGGGCTGGTATGATATGCGCAATGAAGCGTATTTTGCAGAAGATGAACTTGTTGATGGCAAATCTCCCTTAGGTGGCGAAGTGCAGTATATGACAGAGCCTTGCTACTTTTTCAAACTCTCGGCATTTCAGGACAAACTGCTGAAATTTTATGAAGATAATCCAGATTTCGTATATCCTACTCAGCGCAGAAATGAAATGTTGAGCTTTATCAAGCGGGGGCTACGAGATCTGGCAATTTCAAGGACTACATTCAACTGGGGAATACCGGTGCCTGACGATCTAAAGCATGTTGTGTATGTTTGGCTTGATGCCTTGACAAATTATCTGACGCTAAACGGATATCCAGAAAATGAAGATCAAAATAATGACGAATATTGGAACAATGTAATTCATTTTGTCGGGAAGGAAATAGTCAAGTTTCATTCGATATACTGGGTTGCATTTCTGATGGCAGTAGGAATTAAGCCCCCAAAGCAAATTGTATCGCACGGTTGGTGGTTGAGCGAAGGCGAAAAGATGTCAAAGTCGTTGGGCAATGTGCAAGATCCGTATAAATATTGCAAACTGTTTGGCTCCGACGCATTGAGATACTACCTGCTAAGGGAACTAACATTCGGTTCTGACGGAAATTTTGCATTGGATTCGTTTATCCAGAGATATAATTCAGTGCTAGCAAATGCCTATGGAAACCTTTGTAATCGCGTTCTTTCTTTTATACAAAAGCGTTGTAATGGCACTGTATCGCGACCATCTGAATTATTGCCGGATGATGAAAAATTCATAAACGAAATTGACACAGGCATTAAACAAATTATACCCCTGGTAGGTCAATATAATTTCAGTAAGTATCTCGAGAAAGTTGAGCAAATGATTGCCTTGGCAAATCAGTATGTGGATTTTCAAAAACCTTGGGGCTTAAAAAACAGTGCGCCAAAAAGAATGCAGGACATCCTGTTCATATTGACAGAACAAATCTTTAAAATTACGAAGTGCCTGTATCCAGTCATACCTACCAGCGCTGAAAAATTACTTAACCAGATTGGCGTACCGTATGAGTTAAAGCTTACTCAAAATGAAACAATTCCCGCTGATGTTATTGAGCTTAATGCCATTGAACCGCTATTTCCTAGAATTGAAGACACCACAAACCTGGATGTTTATGCAGAACAGTAGGAGATATCCTCTCCGCTCAGCTTGACCTTTGGAGTTGCCATAATAACCTCTCCAGGTTTCATGTCATTCAAAGAGTAATCGCCATATTGTGTTCGTATTAGCCTATTGACGCTCAGCCCAAAATGTTCAAAAATTTTGCGGATTTCCCGGTTTTTACCTTCTGTTAAAATGCACTCAAGCCAGCGGTTTTTTCCGGAAGTTTCGCGGAGTACAGCAACTTCCATAGGGGCGTATTTTATCCCATCTATAGAAATACCTCTCCTAATCTGAGCCATCATATCGTCCGTAATATCACCAAACACTCGCACTTTATAATGTCGTTTCCAGCCGGTTTGGGGAGATTCAGCATGCTTTGCAAATTTGCTATCGTTGGTAAGCAAAAGTAGTCCTTCTGAGTTAATATCCAAACGACCAACAGATATCACGCGCTCTTTTATCTTGGTATGAATTTCATCAAAAACCGTACGCCTACCCAATTCATCCTTATGGGTTGTGACCAATCCGATAGGCTTGTAATATAGCCAAACTTTTGTCTTCCCTTTATGATTTAAGTTGTATTCTTTATCAAAAACTTTAATCTTGTCATTTTGTCGTATTTTTGCGCCAAGCTCGACAACTTGGTTATTGTTTACAAAAACTTGTCCAGATTGTATGAGCTTATCAGCATCCCTTCTTGAACATATTCCGAGCATTGATAATGCCCTGTTTAATCTTATTTCTTTATTCATTTTTTCTTATCCTTTCAAAAAAATTTTTAATTATATTCGAACATCGCTGTTCTTGAATTCCGCCAATGATATGCGGCGATATTGTCGAATGATCAAATAGTCTTATGCCATGCGCGATGGCACCACATTTAACGTCGTATGCTCCGAAAAAAACATTTTTTATACGCACTTTTTCTAACAAGCTAGCACAAAATGCGCATGGCTCAAGTGTCGCATATATGCTTGCCATATCTAGATATCTCGTCTGCAAGGATGCGCATGCATCAGAAATTGCCAAAAATTCGGCATGATACCAAGGTCTTTTGCAAAGTTCTACTTGATTTTTAGCAACCGAAATTATTTCTTTTCCTATAGCGACGACTGCAACAACCGGTACCTCGTCACCACACTCGGCTTCAGACGAAGAAATTGCAAATTCCATTATTTCTTGCGAATACATGAACTGGCGGGAGAGACGGGACTTGAACCCGCAACCTCCGCCGTGACAGGGCGGCGCTCTAACCAGTTGAGCTACTCC
>CADBQC010000045.1 GCA_902796745.1 uncultured Pseudomonadota bacterium | reverse complement strand
TTTTTATTTAACATCACTTATTTTCCTTTTCTAAAAAAAACTAACCTCAAATCATCCTATGAATAGGGTAACATAGTTTTTATGAATGGGCAAGTTATTTATTGGATATTTCTAACCAAATATAGCATTTTTGAGAAAAGTATGCAAAGATCTGAATTAAATGTGTAAAATGTAGGCATTGCGGGAGCGAAGAATTGCATAAAGATGGGGTAACAAAAGGTAAACAACGATATAAATGTAAGCAATGTAAACGTACTACTGGAGAAAATGGCCAAAGATATAAGTATAGCTTAAGTAAAAGGTTAAAGGTGCTAAAAGGATACTTGAAGAGGCTAGAAGGTGTTCTAAAGCCATTAATAATAAAATGGAACGGAAATTATTCTAAAATTTTAAAGGAATTAATCGCAAAAGCTACAGTTGCGAAAACAATAAAGAACGCACCAATACTAGTGATGGAGGGCTTTTGTTATACCGTAATAAATTTTGCTGTTGACAGAAGCCGAAAGCAAATTCTAGGACATTGTCCTGGATTGTGCAGTGACAGAAATGCGAGATTTGCAGGCATATAGGCAGTTAGTTCTAAAAATTAAGAAAAAAATTTGAGATAAATATATTATGTACTGATGGAAATTTTACTTATAAAAAGATAAAAATATCTAATAAACATGTAATAAGTAAGTCAGAAACTTGTTTGATCGAAAGTAAAAATTCAATAATACGAAGGCGATTAGCCCGATTTCATAGAAGAATAGGTCGTTATTCCAAGGCAATCGATATGGTATCCGCCTCTCTACTTTTGCTATTTAATGAAAAATTACTTTATTCCATAATTGGTTAGGAATGCCTACAATGGTTAGCAATCCCTTCGTAATCTATTTCAGATTATGGTACAATCAACTTGAGTTGTTGTTCTGAATTTTTAGAAAACGAACGGTAACTATTTGTGATAACTCTATTCTAGAGATAAGAAATTTCGAACCTTAGGTTCATTGATTTGTTGTTTGATTTTGAGGATGCTTTTATGTCGGGTAAGTTACTAATAGATGCGCACTACAATGATGAAACGCGCATTGCAATTATTGGGGAGGATGGAAGACTTGAGAATTTTGAGGCTGAATATTCCAGGAAAAGACCAATAAAGGGAAATATCTATTTGGCGAAAATTATCAGGATAGAACCATCAATTCAAGCTGCTTTTATTGATTACGGTGGGGAAAAGAATGGCTTTCTTCCACTAACAGAAATTCATTATGACTATTTTAATAAAAATATTTTAAAGGCACTTGAGGCAGATAAAGCAGAGGAGAATTCAGATACTGCTGAGAGTGTCGATAACAAAACGCATCAAAAACACCAGTTTAAAATTCAGGAAGTTATTTCTACAAAGCAGGTTGTTTTGGTTCAAGCCGAGAAGGAAATTCGCGGGAATAAATGTGCTTTTTTCACGACATTCATAACTTTACCAGGAAAATATTGCGTTCTCATCCCAAATCCTCAAAAGGGCAAAGGTAATTTTGTTTCAAAGCGAATAGAATATTCGGAGCAAGAGCGCCTAAAGAAAATAGTTGAGTCTCTAAGCATTCCAGAAGGAATGAACTGCATAATCCGTACAGCCGGAGAAAAAAGGACTAAGCAAGAGATTAAACGCGACATGGAATATCTCTGTAGGCTTTGGAACGAAATAAGAGATAAAACTACAAATTCTGTAGCTCCTACCTTGGTTCATGAAGAGGGAAATATCATCAAACGGACGATACGGGATCTGTATCAACGCACCATGGATAAAATTATTGTGCAAGGAAAAGATGCTTACAAAGAAGCACGAGCATTTATGAAAACATATACTCCGGCACATGTAAAAAAAATTGAGTTATACGATGACACTGAAGCTCCATTGTTTCATAAGTTTAATATTGAGGATAAGATTGATAACATCCTGGAACCTACGGTTTCTTTGTCTTCTGGTGGCACCATAGTTATCAACACAACAGAAGCATTAACAGCAATAGATGTTAACTCTGGAAAGTCCAAACATGAAAGAGATATTGAAGTAACCGCTTTTAAAACCAATTTAGAGGCAGCTAGGGAAATTGGGCGTCAAATCAAATTAAGAGATATTGGAGGAATTATTGTTATCGATTTTATAGATATGGTTGAACGCAGAAATCAAGAAAGAATTGAAAAAGCAGTGCGTGATGCTATGAAAAAGGATTATTCCAACATCCAATTTGGGAAACTATCGCAATTTGGGTTAATGGAAATTTCCCGCCAAAGATTACGAACTAGTTTAGCTGATGCTACTTTTATACAGTGTAGCCACTGTGCTGGCTCTGGAAAAATTCTGGCGAATGAAACAATAGCTTTATCCGTCATTAGAAAAATAGAAAATTTTTTGGTTAAGCGCATAGCAAAATCAGTAATTGTGGATGTTGCTCCAGGAGTAGACCTATTCATATTGAATCGCAAACGAAATTTGATTATCGATATGGAGAAAAATTATGATGTCTCAATTGAAGTTGTACGCAACAAAATGATGTCAGCAACGGACTGTAAAATTTTGGTAAAAGAATACATCCCAAGTGAGCAAAGATCAGATAAGCCGATAAAGGAAGAAAACGTAACAACGAAAGATAATGAAAACCGCGTCAAGAAAAAAGTACGCAAGATTAAAAAGGTGACGGCGAGCAAGAACTCCAGTGAGCCTTCATCCGAAGAACAAAGTGGCGTGAAACGGAAGAAATTGGTACGAGTAAAACGGCGAAGTATCTCAGATAAAAACGAAATTTCCAAGACCGCTACTACTCCAGAATTGACGGAAGATATGCCTGCAGACAAATCCACGGATAACTTACCAGCAAATAAGAACAAAAAGAAGGGATGGCTGAGAAAGATATTCGAATGAAAAAAATATTCCATGTATTCGCTCTTTGCTTTATCGTCTCTGTTTCATCAGCTGAGGATTACATAGTAATGGATGATGAAACAGAAACGTTTTTGTGTGAGATAGTAAACTCTATAAAAAGCGGAATGGGATATGAAAGCGAAATAAAAGTATATATTTCAACAGACCAGACACTAAACGCTTCTGCTATTCAAAGTGGAGATATAGTTGTTAATGCAGGAGCAATAATCCAAAGTTCAAACTATAAAGAGCTAATTGCGATTTTAGCTCATGAAGTTGGTCACATAGAGGGAAGGCATATCCCGCTTTTAATGTCGCACATGAAGGATTTTATGAAAGCAGGACTTGTTCCAGCATTGATAGGAGGAGCAATTGCTGCAATTGCAGGAAATCCAGCACCACTTATGGCGGGGGTTTTGGGAGGTCAATCCATAAGTCAAGGCATGGTTCTTGGAAAAATGCGACAAAAAGAGGAAATTGCCGATACAAAAGCAGCCGATGCTTTAAAAAAATTGGGCTGGTATTTGTTCGATGGTTGCCTTGATATGCACAAAAAATTAGCGTCAAAATCTTTTGTGTATAACGAGTATTTATCTTCTCATCCGCATTCCTCCAAGCGTATTGCAAAATATAAACAATATTACGAAGAATTTAAAAATAAACCATTATCAGAAAAAGTCCAAAAATTGATGAAGAAATATGAAGCGAAGTTTGAGACTATAAAGAAAAAATTACACGCACTTGTGATACAAAACGAGTTTTTAGGAGAACTTTATAAGTCGCCAAAAAATAATAATGAAAAATATGCGAGAGCTGTGGCTTTATACAGATTAAACAAGTATCATGAAGCGATAAAATTGATTGATGAACTACCATCAGAAGATATAGACCAATCTGCTTATTACAATGAAATAAAATGTATGGCATTAATAAATCTGAAGCGTAGCAAAGAAGCTACTGAAATTGCGAAACGGTTGCTTCAGAACACTCGAAAAATCAAGGATCATCGTGACTTGGTCGTAATATACGCAGAAGCAGTGAACTCTGGAAATATACGCCCTCATGCTGAAAGTGCCATAAAATATCTGCAAAGGATAGTGTCTCCGAAAAATGATGACTTAAGCGCCCTACACGAACTTGGAAAGTTATACACGATGACAAACCAGCTAGATAAAGCGAGTTACTGTGCAGCTCAGACAGCTTTTTTAGCAGGAGATAACAAAATGGCTAAAATTCACGCCTCTCGCGCAATGGCAGGAAAGGATCCAGTCATAAAGCGAAAGGCGCAAGATATATTGAACTCACTGAAGGATGAAGAGAAAAACTGAACAGATAACCTACCAGCTTCCTGAGTGCAGGTTATCTATTTTTGTCATTTCTTCCAGTTTTTTTCTGCTTTTTTGTCGGTTAATTTTGAGTTTTTATCTAAAACATCATCAATTGCCTCAATTTCTAATTTCTTGGTATTTGGATTATACCTCGAAAGTCCTATTTTCACTTTATTCAGACTAAAATTATAGCCCAGTCCCATGAACAATCCTTCATTTTTTTGCTTGCGCTTTGGTTTCATCGGGTTTTTTCCGAAATTATATTGAACTCCTAATTTTATAGCATGACTACGAACATGCGGTTTGAAACCTAAATTCATATCCAACTTATGTTCATCAAGTCCGCTGACTTCATCTACATAGAATCCGTGTCTATTGATGCTATCATTTTTATTTACCTTGGAGCTATGACCCATGAATTGATTACCAGCCAAAACATTTTCTATTTGTTGATTACTAGCCGAAACATTTTCTATTTGTTGTTTACTCATTACTTTTGGATAAGCTTTCATTGTTTCAATCATATTTATTGCACCATGTAGGTCTTGTTGGATGATTGGTAGTTCGCCTCCGTTTGGAGCTGATCTGAGGCTTATGCAACCTTCATATATATCATCTACCTTTCCAATATTCTTTAGTTTTGGTAAAACCAGACGTGACAGGCTTGTGCAATTTTTAAACATGCTTGACATGTTTACTGAGTTTCTTAAAACAGAATTCTCCTTAAAGGATACAGACGATAAATCCGTGCACCCCTCAAACATGCTACTCATATTCATAACATTTGACGTATCAAAGTTGCTTAAATCTAGGGATATTAAATTTCCGCACCCCTTAAACATGCGTATCATATTCATAACATTTGACGTATCAAAGTTGCTTAAATCTAGGGACATCAAATTTTTGCACCCCTCAAACATTAAACTCATATCCCTAGCATTTGACATACCAAAGTTGCTTAAATCTAGGGATATTAAAGTTACTCGCCCCTCAAGCATGTCGTTCATATTCATAACATTTGACGTATCAAGGTTGCTTAAATCTAGGGATATTAAATTTTTGCAATCCTTAAACATGCACATCATATTAATAACATTTGACGTATCAAAGTTGCTTAAATCTAGGAATTTTAAATTTCCGCAACCATTAAACATGCAACTCATATCCCTAACATTTGACGTATCAAAGTTGCTTAAATTTATGGATATTAAATTTCCGCACCCATGAAACATGTGTATCATATTCATAACATTTGACGTATCAAAGTTGCTTAAATCTAGGGACATCAAATTTTTGCACCCCTCAAACATGTCACTCATATCCGTAACATTTGAC
>CADBQC010000044.1 GCA_902796745.1 uncultured Pseudomonadota bacterium | reverse complement strand
TTTTTTATGGTGCCACAGGAGGGAATCGAACCCTCGACCTCTCCCTTACCAAGGGAGTGCTCTACCTCTAAGCTACTGTGGCAAAGACTTAGTAATGGTACCATAGGATACGCAAAGTTGCAAAAATAAAAGGAGGCGCTACAAGTCTGGCACTGGAAATCAAGCGCAATGTGTTATAATATGAAAAAATGGGGTTCTGGAGTGAGGGAGCTTGTGAAACTTCTTTCCGCTAGAAAGTGTCTTTTGCGTATTTCAATATTTTTGATAGCTATTGCTGTCGTAGCATATATTTTGTTCGATAACCTAAAGCACGCTTTTGTGTATAACATGCAGATCAACTCGATAATACTAACTTGTTTCATTGCCGGAATTATTTTTATATATAGACGGATTTTTTTATACGATGCGGAGTATGCCAAACTATTGTCATACGACAAGCTGAAAAAGAACGAAATAGACCAATTAAAGTTGCTATCTCCAATTTCATTATACATCTCTCGAACAAACAATTTAGCCTCGCAATCTAAGTTGAATTCTGTTATGTGGAGTGTTGAAAAACGAGTAGATGATTATGGGGCATTTCCGAAATATCTTTCTGGAATACTTATTTTTTTAGGACTTTTCGGAACTTTTTGGGGGCTATCTCAAACCATAGGAAATGTCGCAAATATCATTGATAATCTTGGAATTGATCAGGCAGATGCAACGGAGTCTTTTGCAAAATTAAAAGATAGCTTGAAAATTCCTCTTTCAGGTATGGGAATAGCCTTTGGTTGTTCGCTTTTTGGATTATCTGGTTCGCTGATATTGGGCTTCTTGAATGTTAATCAAAAACAAGTCGCTGATAATTTTTTGTATAAAGTAGAGGAATGGATAACAAAACGTACAATAAGTCTATCAACGTTAGAGCAAGATGCCGGTGAGTATCACGGACAAATTTTTTCAATGGGGTTGTTAGAGAAAACAATTGAAATGATATATGCGTTTCAAAATCAGCTCAAAGAGTTTGAGGGAAATCGCATAACTTTAATGAGTATGCAAAAAGAATTTTCGAATAAGATTTCTCAATTATCTGATGCAGTCCTGAAACACCAAGATTTAGTTCAAACTCTTGGAACAGGGCAAATTGAATTGAGCAATATGACCAAAAGAGTGAATGATACTGTCTGGAGCGAGATGCTACGTAAACTTGATGGCATCGATAAGTCTCTAGGTGATCTTGTGCAGGGAACCTATAACAACAGAGACTATATAGTAGAAAATCTCGGCAAGGATATAAGATTAATTTCCAAGACTTTGTCTTCTTTGATGAGAGAATAATGGACGCATTTAGAGCAAAGCTGAATTCGATTCTCGATCATTATGAAATGATACGTGAAAAGATGAATAATCAAGCTGAATTCGATCCTAAGGAGTATGCAAAACTATCTAAAGAATTTTCAGATTTAGGAGAAATAGCAAAAGAGGTACGCTTACTTTTTACAAAAGAAAATGAATTAAATGGTACTGCTGAACTTGCTACGAATTCGGATGACGTAGAAATAAAACATATGGCAGAAGAGGAAATTCCTGTTCTAAAATCCGAGATTGCTAGTATTGAGCAAAAAATAAAGATACTACTCCTCCCGAAAGATATCGATGACGAAAAAGGAGCAATATTGGAAATACGCGCAGGCACTGGCGGGGATGAAGCGGGACTATTCGCTGCGGATTTATTCAGAATGTATGAAATGTATGCAGAAATGCACGGATGGAAATTCGAAATTTTAGAATTTTCAGAAAGTGGCATTGGAGCTATAAAAGAAGCTAGCGTTTCTATATCTGGAAAAGGAGTTTTTTCTAGACTGAAGTTTGAATCCGGTGTGCACCGCGTGCAACGGGTGCCAGAAACCGAGGCTTCAGGCAGAATACATACCTCCGCGGCAACAGTAGCAGTTTTACCTGAAGCTGAAGAAGTTGATGTGCATATAGAAGAAAAAGATCTGCAGATAGATACATACCGCGCATCTGGAGCTGGTGGTCAACATGTAAACAAAACAGATAGTGCCGTCAGAATTACACACATACCAACAGGCACGGTTGTTGCTGTGCAAGATGAGCGCTCTCAATACAAAAACAAAGCCAAAGCTATGAAGATATTGCGTGCAAAAATATACGAAAATGAGCGAATGAAGCAAGAATCTTCACGCTCCGCAGACAGGAGGACACAGGTGGGAACCGGCGATAGGTCGGAGCGCATCAGAACTTATAATTTTCCGCAAGGACGTGTTTCCGATCATAGGATAAATTTAACTTTATATAAGATTGACAAGATTATGGATGGTTCGGCTCTTGATGAAATAATCGATAAACTTATTGAAAATGACCAAGCAGAGAAGTTGAAAGGCTCTGAATAAAAATGGCAAAAAAAAGAGCAAAGCCAAAATTTTCAATATACATCACGATTTTTACTATTATCATACTAGGAATATATTGTTCGAGACACATTATAAAGAACTTTTTTAATACAACGTGCGAAAAAATCGTAAGAAACACCGGTTTTAACTTGACAAAAATTGACATTTTGGGGGCTTCTCCCAGAATTAAAAAAATGATACGAGAAAAAATCATAGTAAAAACAAACGATTCGACACTTAGCATCTCGAGTTCTGAAATATATAATCGGATCATGGACATCCCATTGGTAAAACGCGCCATCGTAAAAAAGTGGCTTCCAAATATTATAAAAATAGAAATTGAAGAAGCAAAACCAATAGCGGTTTATCAACATGATGCAAAATCAATTTTAATAGATAGCGATGGCAAATTCCTTGAGGAAGTATCTGCGCGTCCAGCGGGTTTGCCACTAGTATCAGGCATAAATGCAAACAAAAAAGTGCAATCTATTTTAGATGATATCTCGAAATTTAGCGATATTATGAGCAAATTAGATGCTCTTTCATATATTCGGGAACGTCGTTGGAATATAATAATTGCTGGCGTAAAAGTAAAATTACCTGCAGATAATGTAACAAATGCACTTACTACTTTGGATACTCTTATAAAGAACAATAAATTAAACAAAAACGAAGTATGTAGTGTAGATTTGCGATTGCCTGGTCAGATCATCTTGAACGGATTGAAGTTGAGGAATGCTTTGATTATCTGAACAAGCAAATTGCTTCAGCCAACACAACGCCTCCAAGTGTTCGGCGTCGGTCTATTTTCAGCAATTTGCTTTATTCGCCTAACGAAACAAGCTTCTCCACCAGTTCTTCAAGTTCCTCACAAGATTTACATATAAGCGTAAAGACCCCGCCTTTTCTGGTTACTTTCAACTTCGTCTCGACTTTAAGCGCCTCAGCCACGCGTATGGCTATATCGGCAGACTCGCTATCTTCGCCTATATCAATCGGAGTACCTGAATTTGTTTTTGGGTCATCACCACGAATAGGCATACCGGCTTGCATAGAGCCAGCTTTGATATCTTTCATTGCCATTTCAAGTTGCCGTACATTCCAATTATTTTCTACGGCTAGGTCAGCTATTTCCTCTGCATTTTGCACTCCGATCAAATTTCGGGCATGTCCAGCTGTTAGCCTTCCATCGCGTATGAGTTCACGCACTCTAGGAGGAAGAGATAACAATCTCAAGGCATTTGTAACGTAACTGCGACTTTTCGAAAGCATTGTGCCCAAATCCTCTTGTCGGCATTCACAGGTTATCATTAGGTTACGCATGGCTTCAGCTTCTTCTATCGGGTTCAAATCTGACCTTTGCAAATTTTCTATAAGAGCCAGTGTCATCACTTGACTATCATCACAATCAACGATATATACTGGCACTTCCTTTAATCCTGCTAATTTTGAAGCGCGCCAGCGTCGCTCTCCTGCGATAATCTCGTATCTATCACCTTTTCGGCGTACGGCCAATGGTTGCAAAACGCCATGTAACGCGATTGAACCAGCAAGCTCGCGCAATTTGTCTTCATCAAACATCTTGCGAGGCTGATTTTCATTTGGACACACCAAATTGATATCAACTTTATTGGATATCAGTTTTTCTCCATGATTGCTGTCTATATTGTCTCCTAACAATGCTGACAATCCTCGCCCTAACTTATCTTCCATTGTTTTTCTCCCTTTCTAAAAATTCTTTCGCCAACTCCATATAGGCGTATGAACCGACACACTTGACATCATAAATAAGAACCGGACGACCATATGATGGCGCCTCAGAAATCTTTATGTTTCTTGGTATTACAGTCCTAAAGACCTTATCGCCTAGATGTTTCCTCACGTCATTTTCAACTGATATACTTAAGCTATTGCGCTTATCATACATAGTTAAAACTATTCCGAATAATGATAAATTGTTGTTATAAGACGATCTTATCCTGCTAACCGAGCCTAGCAAATAGCTAAGTCCTTCCAGGGCGTAGTACTCACACTGTAAAGGCACCAACACTCCGCTTGCTGCAACCAAGGCATTCAGACTCAAAATCCCCATAGAAGGAGGCGAATCAATAATGATGTAATCAAACATTTGGTCGTATGGCGCCAAAGCTTCTTTCAGTATTCTTTCTCTCCCAGCAACTTGAACCAATTCTATTTCTGCCCCGACAAGATCTATACTTGCAGGTATTAAAGATAATCCTGGTATGTTTGTATTTAATATTACTTCTGATAAGGTTTTAGTTTTTGTTAATAAATCATAACTAGTATTTAACTTTTTACTATATATTCCAATTCCAGTTGTTGCATTGCCTTGCGGATCAAAATCTATAAGCAATACCCTTTTCCTTACCGCAGCTAGCGCTGTTGCTAAATTTACTGCGGTTGTCGTCTTTCCAACTCCACCCTTTTGATTTGCTATCGAAATTATTTGTGCCACTACTTTCTCCTTACTTCTGATACATTTAAGATAACGCTATCCGGCGCTGTTGCACTCGGAGAAATACTATAATCGAATTGGTATATTTGTTTTGCTTCCTCAATCTCATTTTTGTATGTTTTGCCTTTGTGAAATGTTCCACGTGAAACACTCAGGCATTCCATGACGGTAAGCAATTTTTCTAATGAACCAAATGCCCTTGATACCAACACTGCGTTCTTCAATTTGTGCTCCGGTACTCGATATTCAAATATATCACCATCGAAGACAGTGTAATCTAATTTTAACTTAGATTTTATCTCATATAAAAAAATACATTTTTTATAACTTTTTTCACATAATGTTATGTTTTTGTATCCCAATATTGATAAAATCGCCCCGGGGAGCCCAGCCCCCGAACCTACATCTATAATATAGTCATCCTTTGTTAAAAATTTGTTTATTTGCATACAGTCTGCTATATGGCGTTCATATGCATTATTTAATGTCTCATACTGTACTAAATTTATGTATTTATTCCACTTAATCAAATATTCTATATACTGTTCTAGTAATTCATCTTGTGTCATATATCAAAAATGTTTCACGTGAAACATTCGTAAAATTCCAACCTACTATCAGTATAACATGTATACATTAAAAATGTATATATTTTTTTACGTAAATATTTTATGTTTATGCGAAACATAAGCTTGATATTGGAGCTTAGTTAGATAAGAACTGCAAAGAGGTTCTAATATTGTGTAATTTTAAAAATGTTTCACGTGAAACATTTTATATTTTTTTTACCATCAAATACGCATCGATATTATGCAGATATTTTTTGCGAATTGACGCTATTTCAAATCCTAAAGATTGATATAGGCTTATAGCTTTTGTGTTTTCAATGCTTACTTCTAAAAATAATTGGGATATTTTACTTGTGTCTAAAAAATTTTGTATCAGTGTAGATGCAACTCCTTGCCTACGAAAATTTGGATCGGTACCTATGTATACTATATCAGCATCACAATCGCAGGTTAAAAAAATAACATAACCAATCAAATGTTTCACGTGAAACATTCCATAAGTTTGATATTGTGACTGAGTTAAGTAAGCTATGAGAGAATGATCCGATATGCTATAATTTTGAAAATGTTTCACGTGAAACATTTTCAAAATTTTGAAATCACTCTGGGTTAATCTTCTAATGTGAGTATTCTGGAGTGATACCATAATTTATTTCTAAATCATATGTAATAAAATCTATATTGTCTTTAAATACATTGGTATTACTTATACGATACTGTTGTGTTGCTAGATTTATATTTGTCAATATTGAATTGTTACTAACAATAACATTATTTGATAAATCAGTACTTATATACATCTTCTCCAATTGAGAGCCTGCAAATCTGCATATAAAATAGTCCCCGCGCATTGTCGGAATAGCAATTGTACCTTGCTGACGCTGTTTCATAATTATCGATAGATACGTCACAAAATGAGATATCCCAACAAATTCCATATTTGGACGCACCACTTTTATCCCTTTGAGCATCGAATTCATTATCCTCGCTGTTGTGAATGAAGCAGGTCCTGATGAATAAAGCACTGTGTCTATTTCATGGAAATTTATTTGTCTTATAAACGTTTTGAAGATTTCTGGAACTTTATCTGCCATTTTGCGTGTTTCATCTATCCGACATAATTGTTCAAAACCATTACTACTTAAATGAAATTCTTTATCTCTTATGAATAACGATAATATCATTGACGTCTTATTTCTACTTTTAGATATTGTTTAAGTTGTTCTATTTCATCTGTATTCGGAAGTAATAATTTTTGGTCGCCAGATTTACTTCTCAATATACATTCTTGCAAAACCCACTTTTGTATTCCAAGCCCCTTCAGCGATTTTGCTATACCTTTCAAATCTTCAAAGGTTATATACCTTGAATCCACAGTAGTTCGTATTTCATACGCAACATTTGACTTTAAAATGATATTTAGGCTTTCTTGTGCTAATTGCGCAGATACCTTATTTCGCGTTATATTTTCGTACTTTTCAAAAGTTGTTTTAATATCAAAGCCTACCCAGTCCGTTATATCGAGTATTTCCTTGAGACGCTTCGGATTTACACCAGATGTATGCAAACCGACTAGAAATCCCCTTGATTTTATTTGAAACATAGCCTCATATAAATCATTCTGAATAAGCGGATCACCACCACTGAAGACCACCGCTTCCAGCAATCCTTGTCGCTTTAGCAAAAAATTCACAACTTCATCAAAGTTTATTGAGGAGGCGGTCTTGGCAGGAATAAAATCCGGATTGTGACAGTATACACAATTATTCGGACAGCCCTGGCAGAAGATCACAGCCGAGAGCTTTCCGGGGTAGTCCAGAGTTGAAAATTTTAGAACTGCCCCGATGCTGATTGAGACTTTTAGTGCATTTGTGATTGGCATTCTAGTTGTTCAAAATAAGGCAACATATCAGATAGTGTCATCGTTCTTGTGTCTTCAGAACCAAGACGCCTTATGCTTACGGTACAAGCTTCTGCCTCCTTGTTTCCAATGATAACAATTGCAGGTACTTTTTTTACTGAATGTGCTCGAATTTTATAATTTATTTTTTCGTTCTCGGTATCTAGAATAGCTCGAAAACCAGCATTAATTAACTTGCTATAAATTTGCTGAGCATATGCAATACTCTCATCCGTTACGCTTGCTACTACAATTTGCGTTGGTGCCAGCCAGAACGGGAACTTTCCAGCATAATGCTCAATCAGGATGCCGATAAAGCGTTCTATAGAACCAACAATTGCGCGGTGTATCATCACAGGAGTTTTTCGTGAACCATCTTTGTCTATATAAGTTATTCCGAAGCGCTGTGGCAAGTTGAAATCAACTTGAAGTGTTCCACACTGCCAATCGCGACCAAGGCAGTCTTTCAAAACGAACTCCAATTTAGGCCCGTAGAACGCACCTTCTCCCTTATTTAAGGTGTAACTAAGTCCGGCTGCATCAGCGGCATCAGTGAGCGATTTTTCTGCTAAACCCCAAACCTCATCTGATCCAACGCGTTTTTCCGGGCGATCAGAAAACTTAACCTTTATATCCTTAAATCCAAATATTCCGTATATTTCCTTCAATATCGAACAAATGTCGATTGTCTCAGATACTATTTGTTCCGGAGTGCAGAATACATGAGCATCATCTTGCATGAAAGCGCGTAATCTCATAACTCCATGAAGCGAACCTGAACTCTCGTTACGATGGCAAAGCCCAAATTCTGCCATTCTTATCGGCATATCTCGATAACTTTTCACCGCACCAGTTTGGTAACAAATGATGTGCCCTGGGCAATTCATAGGTTTTATTGCCATCGTAGTTTCATCATCTTCAACGATGAACATATTCTCTTTAAACTTTGCCCAATGTCCGGATGTCTCCCAAAGCGACTTGTTCATTAGTTGAGGAGTCTGCACAACAAAATAGTTATGTTTTTTAATAACTTTTGTGATGTAGTCCTTTATTACATTGAATAAAATTGTCCCATTCTTTAGCCAAAATACGTTCCCTGGTGCTACCTCATCGAGATGGAATATATCTAGTTCTACCCCGAGTTTGCGATGGTCGCGCGCCTGCGCTTCTTCTAGTAACTTGAAATATGCTTCGGTTTCTTTTTTGGTCGGGAATACTGTGCCATAGATGCGTTGCAACATATCATTTTTGCTATTGCCACGCCAGTAAGCCCCAGCAACAGATGTCAGTTTTATCGCTTCTGCTGGGATGTA
>CADBQC010000043.1 GCA_902796745.1 uncultured Pseudomonadota bacterium | reverse complement strand
TATGAGCTCGCTTGCGCAGGAGGAGAGCCGGAGCATATCGGAAAATGTAACATGGGGGCAAAGAAAACGCTTTGCAGACGGTAAGGTAAGTATGCCGTATAAATGCTTCCTGGGTTACAGACGCGGTGAGGACGGTACACCGGAAATTGTTCCGGAGGAAGCGGAGATCGTGCGCAGAATATACAGCTTGTACTTACAGGGCAAGGCGACAGGAGCTATTGCAAAAGAGCTTACAAAAGAGTGTATACCATCTCCGGCAGGTAAGAGCAAGTGGGCAACGTCAACGGTACAAAGCATTCTTACGAATGAAAAGTACAAAGGTGACGCGCTTTTACAGAAAACCTTTACGGTAGATTTTCTACAGAAAAAGATAAAGAAAAACGAGGGCGAGGTCCCTAAATACTACGTTGAACACAGCCATGAGGCGATAATTGATCCGAGGGAGTTTGACCTGGTACAGCAGGAGGTTGCAAGGCGCACTGCCATAGGTAGACGGTACAGTGGGCAAAGCATATTATCGGCAAGGATAATATGCGGGGACTGCGGCGGGTTTTACGGTCAGAAGGTGTGGCATTCCGCGAGTAAGTATAAACGGAATATATGGCAGTGCAACGAGAAATTCAGGGGAAAAGAATGCCGGACACCGCATTATTATGAGGAGGAAATCAAGGAGCGGTTTCTAAAGGCATATAACATTCTGACGGGGGATAAAGATGCATTGCTTGAGGATTGCCGGATAATACAAAAGGCGTTGACTGATACCACAGACATTGATAACAAGCTGGCGGAGTTGTCCTGCGAATCCAAAATCGTGTCGGAGCTTATGCAGAAAAGCATAGACGAGAATGCCACAGTGGTACAGAATCAGGAGGACTATAACAAAAGGTATGCCGCCTATGAAGCTAAGTATGATGAGCTTGATGCAAAGATACGCGAGCTTAAGGAAAAGAAGGAAAAACAAAAGAGACTGTATAAAGAGATAGGTTCGTTTATGCTTGAGATCATAGAGCGCGATGAGCCGGTAAATATGTTTGACGCAAAGCTCTGGATTGCAACGATAGATACCGTGACAGCATATCATGACGGGAGGATGGTATTCAGATTCAAATCAGGGGCGGAGATCGAAGCGTAAATGCATAGCCGTGGATTTGTACATTAGTGTGCAGATTCACGGCTTTTTTTGTTTTGATAAAAAATGTTGAAATTTATGTAGAATTATGATAGAATATGTTTGGGTGAGTAATCATACAATGCATACAGTTATTTAACATACTATTCGAATGATGAGGTAATATAATGAGAATAGAACATATTTTGATTCATAATTTTAGAGGTATAATTCATCAGGAATTTCATATGAATCCATACACACTATTAATTGGCGGAAATAACGCAGGAAAAAGTAGCATTGTTGATGCGATTAGAGCGTTTTATGAAAAAGATAAATTTTCGTTTCAAAAAGAATATGATTTTCCCAAAAAGGGAGCGACAGATAGGGAAAGTTGGATTGAGATTACATTCGAATTAACAGATGATGAATATAATAATTTAGCTGATAACTATAAGCTCAATAACAATGAGTTAAAAGTTAGAAAGTATTTTCAGACAGATGTTAACTTGTTAGACGGTAAATCTGCCAAGGGCGCGATTGTAGGATACACTATAAATGGGGAACTATCAAAAGAACACTTTTACGGAGCTAAAAATGTTCAAACAGGAAAACTGGGGAATATAATATATATACCAGCAATTAGTAGAGTTGACGAATTTACTAAGTTATCAGGACCGTCTGCGCTTCGAGATTTGATCACGAATATAATGAGCGGTGTTTTAGAAGGAAGTAAGCCGTATGAGGAATTTGAACATAGTATCGACTCTTTCTCGGAAAAGATCAAACGAGCGGAAACTGGAGATAACAAATCTATTGCAGGCTTTGAATATGAATTGAATAATATGTTAAGTGAGTGGGGAACAGAGTTTAATTTGATGTTTAAAACGCCAACAGCAGCTGATTTGATAAAAAACATGATTCAATGGGATTTAATTGATGGTGTTTTAGAAAAGAATCAATCAGTTGATAAATTTGGTTCTGGTTTTCAACGGCATTTTATATATTCAATAATAAAGATTGCAAATGATTATTTATCAAAATCAGTAAAAACAAAAGGAAAAGATTTTTCCCCCCAAATGAATCTTTTATTATTTGAAGAGCCAGAAGCGTTTTTACATCCCCCTCAGCAACAACATCTTTGTTGTGACCTTATAAACATCACAAATAGCGACACATGGCAAGTTTTGGCAACAACGCATTCAAGTCATTTTGTGAGTCGAAGTACATATATGATACCATCACTTGTGCATCTTTCCAAAGATAGTGGAAATACACATATTCATCAGGTTTTACAAAATGATTGGGATGAAATTGTTAAAAACAATAGTTTAATTGATGAATTGGCAATAAAATATCCTAAGCTTAAAAATAAAATAAAGAATACAAAGAATAAATCCAACTTTGAAGCATTAAAATACTTTTTGTGCTTAAACGCAGAACGTGCAAACTCCTTTTTTTCGACTAATACAATATTGGTTGAGGGAAGTAGTGAAGTAGGATTGATTAATAGATTAATTGATGACGGACACATTGTAAATGGAGCAGGAGTGTGTGTTTTTGATTGCTTAGGGAAGTATAACATTCATCGTTTCATGAATTTGTTCGGTAGAATGGGAATAAAGCATTCGGTAATGATTGATGATGATA
>CADBQC010000042.1 GCA_902796745.1 uncultured Pseudomonadota bacterium | reverse complement strand
ATGCAAATAGCGATAATGCTACTAAATTTTTACGAAAATAAATCAAAAATATTCCGTATAAAGTTTGTTTCATATTTCAAAACCAATCTACAACGGCAAAATCGATCGAAGTAACATGGGTTTCTGAGAGGAATTTTACGCTGATCTTACTGAGACTTTCATTCTCGGAGCGTATCGTGAACTTTCTGCACAAATACAACTCCTATCGCCCACACGCGTCCTTGCACGTACTAACCACATTGAAATATATCTACGAGTATAATTCCGGAGACCATTTTTGTCTCACTTCTGTTTGAACTTAAACACGCCAAATATTTATAAATTAGTATGACATTGAAAGCAACATATTGAACGGCAAATAGTAATGCTGCACAGATAAGATATAAGCTAGACTGTGTTCAGGACAACTGCCGGTTTGAATATTTAGTAACGCAGATAACAAAAAAACAAGAATTATGTTATGGTTTTGGGCCGACACCTTCGAAAAAGATATAGTTCAAACGTATGAAATACAGGTATTTGTGCGATTACAAGAACAAAAAAAATTATGAGGTGCTTTTTGATGATATACATTAAGCACAACTGCTAGAACTTTATCCAGAAATCGAAACACAAAAAAGCATGTTACAGTGAATGCACGGGGCAATGGAATTCAACTTCGTTTTTGTCAGGAAATTGCACTATATCCAAAAGGCTGAAAAACCTGGTTAGGAGCTTTAATTGAATATTTAATAGCATACAGAAAACGCGATACCGGAATTACAGTGGAATTTTGTAATTTCTAGTGCTTAGTATTGCAAAAATATCAGGGGATGATGATAAAGAATTGTATAAAAAGAGACCTCTAATTGATAATTTATTTTTTAAAATCAAGAAATCGTGTTTGCTTGTGACTCGATTTGATGGTAGTTTATACCCCCATCCAATGTATATCATAATTTCTATTGGAAGGGATACTGGTTGTAATAGTTCCATAAACGGTAAAAAGATAAAGCAACTCTGTTGTCTTTGAATGAGAGCTTCGTCTTTGAACCAGTCTTAATCGTATGCGACGTTTATATACATAATATGTTTACCCTTGTATTTCCATGTTGGAGTACGTATGTTGCGTTTGTATATTCCTCATCAGACTCTGCGATAATGGTTAGTTTTTTGTCTTTAAATAGCTCAGAAAATCTAACAATTTGGCGGTGTAGAAGTTCCTTCTTAGCATATGGAGGATCTAGGAATACCAATATATCTGAGTAGTTCTCGCCAAAGGTTACCAATATGTTATCCGGTACTTTTTCAGCAGAATGACATATTGTTGTTGAAAATCGTTCGATTTGCAAAGATTGTATATTTTGCCTTATACAATCGATGGCTTGCTTATTAGAATCGACAAAAAGCACACGTTTGCAACCAAGAGATATTGCTTCAATTCCTAGAGAACCAGAACCTGCAAACAAATCAATAACAAATGTATTCCCGAAATTAACACAAAAGCGATGTATGAGAACATTGAATATTGCTTGTTTAACAATATCGGATGTAGGGCGCGTTGATGGTGTATCTGGTGCCATGATATATCTGCGCTTCAATGCCCCCGCAATAATTCTGCACTTCTTCACCGCTTTTGCTCTCGAAATATAACCTTGACAGCGACATCTTCCAGATCAAAGGAGGATTTTAAATTATTTATAATATACCTTTCATGGTCAGCGCGCATATTTGTTTTATTCGTGACAAATACTAAAAATGTGGGGGGAATACTCCCGATTTGTGTAATATATTTCAGTTTGAATCGCGCCGAACCACTTTGCATAACATCGCTTTGATTGAGGAAAGACAGCCACTCATTTAAGTCAGAAGTTTTTATTCTTTTTGCCTGCTTATCATATGAGGAAATCACCATCTGTAACATTTGGGATATGTTCTCACTATTTATTGCGGAAGTGAACAAAAATGGAACATCTTTTAGTTGAGCAAAACTACGAGAAAAATTCCGTTTTAGGAATTCCGGATTATCATTTTTTTTGTAAGGCGTTTTGTCATATTTATTAAATGCGATGACCAGTGTTTTCCCAGAAGTTATTATATCAGACGCCAAAGTTAAATCCTGTTTCTCAATTTCTCCAGCTATTAAAGTTGTAGCATCTATCACCAAAATAACCGCATCGGCACGCTTATACGAATTTTTCGAATTTGATACTGAAATTTTTTCTAATACATCCTTAATACGCGATTTACGACGTATGCCTGGAGTGTCGATTATTCGAATTTGCCTATTAGCAAATTCAAAATCAACCGATGAACTTTCGCGCGTAACTCCGGCAAAATCAGCAACAAGCTGGCGCTCTTCTCCTATTATTTTGTTGACAATCGTTGATTTCCCTACGTTAGGACGACCGACTATTGCCAATTTGATAACACCTTCAATCGTGGAAGGAATATTTTCTTCCGGAAGCATTTCTGGAATATATTGACTTAAGGTGTCATATAACTCGGAAATACCAATTCCGTGTTCAGCTGAAATCTTGACTATATCACAAAATCCCAAGCTCATCGCATCTATGTATGAGTGTTCTGCAGTTTTCTTTTCGCTTTTATTTACAGCTAACACAACATTCTTACCATTCTTTCGTAGTATCTTAGCTATCTCTCTATCGTTTGGAGTTACCCCTATATCTCCATCGATGACAAATAAAATCAAATCTGAGCATTTTATTATTTCAGAAAGCTTTGTTTCAATTGCACTTATCAACTGGGGATTATTGTCGCATCCCGTATAATCATACATGCCGGGGGTATCAAATATGGTGGCTTGCTTTCCACAAATATCTATCCTGTTCTCCTTAATATCTCGAGTAACTCCGGGGCGGTCAAAAGTCAAAGCATCTCGAAATCCGGACATTCTGTTAAATAGCGTCGACTTGCCGACATTCGTGCGCCCAATCAAAGCAATTCTAAATTTATCCGATAGCATAGAGTTCTGCTCTGGAGTTTACAGCAATTATTCTTCCATCGATAACGATAGGAGCAACTATCGTATCGGCACCATCAATATTTGTTATACCCTTTATCTTTCCTGTTGAAATATCCAACGTTACGATGTTATTTGTATTGCTAAAGACCATAACAGCTTCATTTATTAGCAATGCCCCAACAAACTCCGCATCTTTACTATATTGGTCTGGAAGCAATTCCTTAACTTCTGACACCCACTTTATCGAACCATCTTTCTCTGAGAGGCAAATCACTGCTCCTGTTTGAGTTAAAACAAAAATCCAACCACTATTTACCAAAGGGGTATTTATCGTTCCAATTTCATTTTCCCAAATTCTAACGCCACTTGAGGCATCAAACATTACCATACCAGATTCAGACGTCGTTGCCAGAATATTGCCGTTTGAAACAACTGGTGATGCAACTATATGCGCCATGACCGAACCGCTGTCAGACAAGTTTGCAGAGAACAGCACATCATCCCAATTGTCGCCTCCAGAACGCAAATCATATGACTTCAGATCCCCAGAACTATAAGCACAGATAATTGAATGACCAAATAAAGCAGGAGTTGAAGCTTTTGACATCACGGTCATTTCGCCCTGTAACTTCTTCATCCAAATTACACTGCCATTTAAAGCATTTAGCGCAAATGTTTGTCCATCTATTGAATTTACAATAACTATGCCATCAGCATATAAAGGAGCTCCGCGTAGCGGATACTTTAAAGATTTTTTCCACAAAATCTTCTGCGTTGTCGTGTTAACTGCCACGACATCTCCAATGTTTGTCGAGGCATATATGACAGAATTTTCGGCTGTTATACCGCCAGCAAATGAAGCATCATCAGGCTGCTTTGCAATGTTTAAAGACCATTTTTGCTTACCATCTTTTAGTTCGATGCAAACTAAATCACCATGCGAATTAACAACGTATGCGTGCCCATTAAAAGCGATAGGTTCAGAACTTATCTGTGCTCCACCTATTGAAGTTTTCCAAAGCATTTTAGGATTTTGAGCAACTTTATAATTCAACGCTTTGTGTTGCTTATTTCCAGCAATGTCCTTATACTCAGAAACAACAGTGCTGGGTGTTACAGAGATCCTTATCGTGGAATTCAAAATCTCTTTATCGAATTTCGCACTCTCGTTTATTCCTTCAACAGATTCACGCTTTCCTGGTAATATTTCCTTTTTATCACAAGCACCGAATAAAACAGTAGTGCTACATAAGACAAACAAAAACTTTTTCATATTTCCCCCTCAATAGAATTCAACAGTATATTTGTGCGCTCGACCATGTTTCCTGGAATTCCAGTGGTTTTTGCCAAATTTTCTAATGTTTCCTTTGCCATTTTGTTGTCACCTTTTTTGATGTAACAAAATGCCAAAGTTTCCTTAGCTAACAAATCCCAATTCTTGCCAACATGATTATTTTTCAGTTCAGCAATAAAATTATCAATATTTTTACCAATTTCTTTTGTACTCATCAGGTCTATTGCTGAACTGACATAAAATATATAGGCTAGACTTCTTAGCGTACTATCAACTTTTTGATCTTCATATATTGCCTTATATTCTACCAAGGCATCAGGTTGTTGTTTTTTACGAAGCAGTGCTGCGTATTCAAATTTCGCTAATGTTGCATAATTTTTTTTCGACGCACCAGCAAGTCCACGTATCTGGGACAAAACAGCCGTTTCATCTCCTGACATTATGGCATTTTGAATCAAAGAAAATTTAGATGAAATTGCTTCGCGATCTGCCAAATCCTGCCTTTGCCACATGTTATAAACCGCAACACTAATCAAAACAGCAGATGTGGTATAAACAATTAACTTGCCATATTTTTTCCACATTCTTTGCCAATTTTCGTCCCGAATTTCTTCTTCTATACTGTCAACAAAATGATCCGACTTTTGTTGATTAAAATTATTCCAAGATCCCTGCTTTTCGTTATCGTTCATCGAAAGAAAAATATAATCCAAAACACCTTCCACCATTGTATCACAACTGGTAATGAATTTCCGAGGGATAGAACCGGGATTACAAAAAAGAGATATTTGGCAAGCATTTTCGAACAGGTGTTAAAAGTTTTCCATAACAAAAAAGTGCTAAAATACGAGTATGCAATTCTTTGAAAGGAAACGCATGATAAAACAAATTATTGCTTCCTTATTTTGTGTGATATCTATTGCTTGCTCTGAGGGAAATAGGGACAAAATCGCCGTATTTGAAGATAAATCAGCTGTAACTGAAATTCACTTTGGCAAACAAAAATCTGATGAAAAAATCGAAATTTATATATCTCCTTCCTGCTTGCACTGCGGTAAATTTGTTGCTGAAGATTTAGAGAATTTTATAAAAAAACACGATGATGAAGTGGTTTTAAAATTTTTGCCAACTTCTGCAAAAGATGTTTTTATAATGAAAATTATCCAAAATGAAACTAAAGACGAAAAATCATATTTTGAAATTTATAAAAATTATATAAAGCGCGCAATAGCAACAATAAATTTTGTAAATCCGACAAAAGAGCAGATTGATAAATACAAAGGTTCAAAAAAAGATCCTGAAATGATTAAATTTCAGGTGGTCGCATCTGAGTTCGGTTTTTCCGATAAAAAAATTATAGCGGCATTCCCAGATCCGGACATGACATCACCGTTCGAACGTAGCATCATGTTAGCTTATTCCAAAAATCTCAAAATTATTCACAAACTTGTAGACACAAAAGAACTGGATTTACCGCTAATCGCAAAATCAGGAAAGAGGTTCAAAAATCTAAATGATGTCGTACGTAATTAATTTGACGAAGCGCTTCTGATAGTCCAATAGCTAGACTTATTGCTACGTTTAGTGAGCGCCCCCCTCCTACCATCGGAATTATAACTTTTTCATCGCAGAGCTCATATATGTCGTCCGGAACACCTGTGCTTTCCTTCCCCGCCATGATACAGTCATTTTCTTTATAATCAAATTCAAAGTATGGCAGTGTCGCTTTTACATCAAGCAGAATTATTCTACCTTCAAAATTTTGACGAAATTCCTGAAATGAATTATGGCATTTGATTTTTGTTCGATCGATATAATCCATCCCTGCACGCCTAAAATCACGCGAGCCAATGACGAACGACGCCGGCTCTATTATGTTCATAGGTACGCCGAAGCACGTGCATAGTCTTGCAATAGTACCCGCGTTTTGGGCGATTTCTGGTTCAAATAAGCAAACTTCCATTTTAATCACTACTGACTTAACCACTACAAACATACCACAATAAAAGCCTACAGGCATCATTGTTTAGGAGATGCCGCGGCAATGCAGTTAATTCATCGATAGAGTTTATGAATGTTATTTCATTCAAATTGGTATACACTGCATTCACAATGAATTTGTTCGCAGGAAAACACAATGTGTCCTACCGGATTGACAAGTTGATAAATAAAAATATATTAACTGTGGATAAAGTTTGATTAGATGAATAAAAAGTGTTGGAAGTTTGCACAATTTGTGGATGCAAATGATTGTGGAATGCAGGAGCTGTGAATAGCAAACAACGGTATAGATGTAAAAATGGTAATAACAACCAAGGGGAAAACGGTTTGGGAAGTAAATATTTCGAATAAATAAGTCAGTATTTTGGACACCTTTGTGAGGTTGCGGATTTCGAAGAATTTCCGGAATTATTATTAAAATTTTTAATAAAAATTATAGATATCAGACTATAATGCACTGGTTCAAAGTCGCGGGATTAAAGAAGCTGTTTAATAAAACACAGTAAATACCTACTTGCCCAATCATAAAAACTATGTTATCCTATCCATAGGATGGTTTGATGTTAACCCTTCATAAAGGAGAATAAGTAATGTTGAATAAAAAGTGTTTATTCGTGGGGGGGGCTATACTTAGTTAATACTATAGCTATAATATCAACATTGATGTGTTGTGATGTGTCACATGCGGAACATAAAGATATATCTGAGGT
>CADBQC010000041.1 GCA_902796745.1 uncultured Pseudomonadota bacterium | reverse complement strand
TTACTGATTTTTCAGTGATGTTACTCCATTTTCTCTCCTAAGAAAACCTGCTTATCCGCAATTGGGGGTTAATTTAATCTTCAACCATTTAATTCTGGAGACTTTTCTTCTATTTGCTCTACTTAAATCGCCTTAGCCCTCTCAAGCCAAATTTTGTCTCATTTGTTATGAACTTATACAGTTATGTCAAATTTTGTTGATATCATCCGGTTTTATCGGTAGACTAAGAATGAGTGGCGCTCTTAGCTCAGCTGGATAGAGCAACAGCCTTCTAAGCTGTGGGTCGAGGGTTCGAATCCTTCAGAGCGCGCCATTTTTGATTAGAACTGTGAAGTTACTCAGTTAGAATTTTTGCCTTTTTCTGCAATTATCGCTTTGATGGCTAAAGCAGATGCTTGAGCTAGTTCCTGTATTACCGCATCTCGTGCATGTAACTTAGCAGTAGTGACGGAATGTGGCATTTCATCACATGCTTCGTAAGTTGAATATGTATCAAGCATTTTGGCACCTATGTGATTATAGGCACTATCATACACATTAATGTGCGCAGTCATTCTAATTTGTTCTTTCGCGATTTCGTTCTGAGTGTATATGGCGGATGATATGTGCTCTTGTATCTCAATTGTTATTTCGTATTGACTGTTATCAGGTAGATAGTTTGATAACAATCGTTGAAAAGCTCCTACGAATCTGTATTCCAGATAGGGATCTGCTTTCACATGCAGATTTTTTAGCTGCGTGCTCACAGCGTCTTTTACGATTAGTGGCTTTACCGTTGTGCAAGCCGATAGGATCAGAGCGACTAATCCACAGAGCGTGACTTGTAAACTATCTCGTAGCATTCGATCTGATCTCCTTCTTTGAAATCATTGTAATCTTCAGCTAAAATACCACATTCATGGGACTGGCGCGATTCCTTAATTTCGTCTTTTTCATGCTTCATCGATTTTATTTTTCCCTCGAAGATACATTTCCCATTTCTTAAAACTTTTATTTTCGAATTTGCTTTCTTGATAATACCATCCGTAACGTAACAGCCGGCAATTGTTCCAAGCCGACTTATGGTGAATATTTTTCTGACATCTGCATTTCCGGTATAATTTTCTTCAATAATTGGAGCAAGCATGGTTCCCATTATCTTCTTGATCTCTTCAGTCATGTGATATATCACATTGTGGTTCAGAATTTTTATGCCATAGAATTTTGAGGCCTCTTTTGCGGCAACTGATGTATTTACATTAAAACCTACCACTACAGCATTTGCTGTTTTAGCAAAATCTATGTCGCTTTCGCTGATAATGCCAACTCCTTTTTCAACGATTTTAAGGCTTATTTCAGGATGCTGTATCGCCTCAAGTGAAGCAACAACCGCCTCAAGAGAACCATACACATCTGCCTTGACCAACACATTCAGTTCCTTAACTTCTTTGTTATTGCCTGATAGCAACTGATCCATTGATTTTATTTTATCCTTGCTTGCTTTCGCCTTCTGTGCGTTCCGCCTGTATTCAGCAATTTCTCTCGCTTTTTGTTCACTGTCAACAACAGCTAGCACATCGCCTGGTTCTGGCGCCGAATCAAATCCAGCAATTTCAACTGGAGTAGATGGGGTAGCAAAAGCCGATATTTTTCCTGTATCATCATATATTGTACGAACTTTCCCAAACACGCCACCGGCAACAAACACATCTCCTTTGCGAATTGTACCGTGCTGTATTATAACGGATGCAATAACCCCCTTTCCTTTATCTATCCTTGATTCTAAAATAGTTCCAATTGGAGCCCTATTGGCATTCGCTTTTAGATCTAATATTTCAGCTTGTAGCAAAATTGCTTCGAGTAACTTATCCAGATTCAAGTTTTGTTTTGCGGATATTTCAGCACTAAGCGTATCTCCACCAAACTCTTCAAGAATTACCTCTTGAGCCATTAGTTCTGTTTTTACTTTTTCGATATTCACATCGGGCTTATCAATCTTGTTTATGGCAACTACTAGGGGTACATTTTGTGACTTTGCTTGTTTTATTACTTCTATCGTCTGTTCTTTAATGCCATCATCTGCGGCGACAACTAAGACTATGATATCAGTTATTACAGCTCCCCTCTCTCGTATTTTAGTGAAAGCAGCGTGTCCAGGCGTATCGATGAAAGTCACCTTTTTCCCATTTCCAGCATCTATCTGGTATGCTGCAACGTGCTGTGTAATTCCTCCTGCTTCTCGCTGAGCTACGCTTGTCTTTCTTAGAGTATCGAGCAAGGTTGTTTTGCCGTGATCAACATGTCCCATAACGGCAACAATTGGCGCTCTTGAGGACAAATCTGCTGGATCATCCTTAACATTTAACAACTCATTTTCGATATCTGCATCTGAAATCCGTTTTGATTTGTGTCCGAATTCTGAACATATTACTTCCGCTGTATCCCCGTCTATCGATTGATTTATTGTCGCCATTGTACCTATGGACATCAGATATTTGACAACCTCAGCAGACCGAACAGCCATTCTGTTTGCTAGTTCTCCGACAGTTATCATATCTGGAATCTCAACTTCGCGAATAACTTTAGTAACTTCCTTAGGCTTGTCCGTCCCTTTCAATTTTTGTCGTGCCCGTTTGATCGATGCCATAGAACGCGAGCGTTCCTCTAGATCGTCATCCATTATTCGATCTATCATTGCTCGCGAGATTTTTCCACTGTTCTGTGAACGACGATCTGAATTCTTAGTCTTTACAACCAGTTTTAGTTTCTTAGGGGAATCCATATCATCCAACATACGATCCCTTTGGCGTATGTGAGAAGTTGCTGTGTGCTCCTTTAACGGTATATCAGGAATCTCTCTTTCTAGCTGCTTCGGTTGTGTTTCTCTCTTAGCTGTGGGCTCTTGCTTCTTTTCCGTATTTTGTTTTTTAGGAGATGGCTTTGGTTTTGTATATTCCTTTGCTTTGAATACAACGGGATTAGAAGCCGGTTCATATTTATCTTTCTTTTGGGCTTCAATTTTCTTCGAGTTTTGTGTCTCTACATCAGTATCATCCTTTGGGGTAACAGCAGGTTCAGACTTCTGTGTCTCAGAAACTGGCTCTTCTTGTGTATAACTCGCGAAATTATCCTGAAGGTGTTGTTCTTCAAGCTGTTCCAGCTCTTCCTGTTCTTCTTTTATAGCTTCCTGCAGAGCCTTTACTCGCGCTTTAAATTCCTTGTCAGTTAATTTACCATTCTGATATTCGTCTTCTTTTTTAAGACTGATTGTACGGGTATTCTTTGAAGATTTTGTTATATCAATTACTAACCCGCTTCGTTTTTTTCTTACTTCGACATCCACTGTACGGCTTCCATAAGAAGACGATACTGGTTGTACGCCTGCAGTAGACTTCAAGGATAATACCTTTCGTGTCTTTCCTTTGTTTTCATTGCTACCCATATGATGCCTCCTTGTCTCCTGCCTTTACCAAGTCTCTCGTATTTTCATTATCAACATCTTCGCTTCAGTTTCAGTCAACAAATCTCCAGCAATTTCCATTAATTCATCTGTAGATAGTTCTCCAAGATTTGTTAGAGTTTGCAAACCAGCTTTCACCAAAACTTCAAGCAATTCGGGGCTTAAAAGCTCATAATTCATCAGTTCGGTATCAACCTTATTCTGTTTACACAGCTTTGCTATTTCTTCTTTTTTTGCGTTTATGTATGCAATAGCGCGTTGTTGCAATTCAGTGGCGATATCCTCATCAAAACCTCGTATTGACGCTAGTTTGTCGAGAGGAGAGCTAGCTATTTCACTCATTGAGAAGTATCCTTCACTTATTAACAACTGAGCCATCATCTCATCTATATCCAGACCATGCATAAAATACTTTAGTATTCGTGCATTTTCTACATTTCTCTCTTCGGTTTCTTGCGATTCTGTTGTAACGTTTATCGTCCAACCAGTTAGCTGTGATGCAAGGCGCACATTTTGTCCACGCCGACCTATGGCAACACTTAGTTGCTTATCGGGAACCACCGCAGTGACCTTGTCTCCAGTTTCTTCCATTATAATTTTGCTAACTTCTGCTGGAGCTAAGCTATTAACGATAAAAACAGCAGGATTCTCGTCCCAATTTACGATATCTATCTTTTCGCCTTTTAGCTCATCGACAATCGCTTGTACTCTCGCGCCCTTCACTCCAACGCAAGCTCCAACAGGGTCTAAGTTCGGTTCCTTTGTCGTTACAGCTACTTTCGCCTTGCTACCGGGATCTCTTGCCACCGCCTTGATTGCAACTGTTCCGTCATATACTTCCGGAACCTCCTGTTCAAATAGCTTTTTCATAAATTCAGGACAGGTTCGAGATAAGTTTAGAAGTGGGGCATTTTGCTCTTTACTTAGTCCCACAAGGTACACTTTAACTCGTTCTCCAATTTTGAAATTTTCGTGGGGAAGCACCTCTGTTTTTTTCAAAATTCCTTCTGTTCTCCCTATATCTAAAACAATATTAGAATACTCAACTCTCTTTACTGCCCCCGTAATGATTTCGCCTACTTTTTCAGAAAAATCAGCATACTGCTTATTTCTTTCCGCTAACTGAACCCTTTGAACGATAACAGTGCGAGCGACTTGAGCGGCTACTCTTCCAAAATCAAGAGGAGGCAATTTATCTTTTAATATGCCTCCAATCTTTGCGTCGCCGATTTGCCTTTGGGCTTCTGCCAGTAAGATTTCTTTACCGAACTTCGGATCTCTTTCGACAATGTCCATCAATCTAAAAATTTCAATTTCTCCTGTTTTTCTATCAATATGTGCTTCGAGCCTAGTACCTTCACCGTATTTCATCTGTGCTGTTTTTAAAACAGCTTGCTCCATCGCTTCCAGAACATCGTCTCTTTCAATGCCTTTTTCTTTTGCAACCATGTCTGCAACCTGCAATATCTCGCTTTTAGCAATCGGCTGTGCGGTTTCTTCTAACTTTATTTTTCTACTCACTTAACAAAATTCTCCAAAATAAGTTCTATTTCTTTGTCCCATCAATATGCGCACTACTTATTTCCTCATAAAGGAATGAGATCTCATCGCCATTATCTTTTAGAGGAACATCCAACTTTAATTTTATACCACTTTCTGATGCAAATTCCAAGCTTCCTTTAAAATTCTTACACCCAAACTTTGCAACATGCGTTCTCACAACAACATTACTATGGCAAAACCTTATAAAATCTTTAGGTTTAACTAGAGGCCTATCTATACCCGCAGAAGATACCTCCAGATTATATTTACCTGCTATAATGTCCATTACATCTAGTTTTAAGGATAATGCTTTGCTGATTCTTTGACAATCGTCGATGTTTGCAGAGTTGCCATCGCTTCGCTCGATCATGATCTGCAAAACTTTATTTGTTCCGTGATGAAAAAGTGTTACTTTCACCAACTCATAACCAAGCCCTTGTACCAATGGGGTTATTTCTTCCGCTATTTTACCTTCTAACGTTGACATCAAAAATATCTATATAAAAATTATGTATTAATTATTGTTGATAACAGACAACAAGTCAAGTCAATTGGGCTATGCAGCTTGTAGAGCTCCTTCTAATTTTTGCACGGCTTCTGTCTCTTCTATATTTTCAATAATTGAAATTTCCTTCGCTAACCTCTCCATAGCGAGTTGATAGACCTGTCTTTCGCCAAATGAAAGCGTAGTTTCTCCGGTTCCCTTATACAGCTCACGTATAACTTGTGCTAGCGAAACAGGATCTCCCGAATTGATCTTCCCTTCATACTCTTGTGCTCTTTTGCTCCACATAGCTTTCTTCTTTTTGCTTTTATGTTTTAATGATTCGAATACCTCTACCATATCCGATTGGGTTGAAAGTTTTCTTAATCCGGCACTGATAGCTTTAGTGGTTGGAATTTTAAGAACTAACTTATTCTTTTCAAAAGAAATGACAAAAAACTCAAATATCTCGCCATTCAACTCAACTTTTTCGATGCTTTCTAATTTTCCAACACCGTGTGCAGGATAAACAACCCAACTGCCAACCTCAAAAGTAATCTTTGCCATCGTCAAATCTCCTGCAATGCTATTCGTCTAATAATCTAGATTTACCACACTTTATTCACGGCGTCAATAGATTTATTGAATACTACATAGGAATATCCAGCTAAAACACGGAGGTTTAATAAAAATGGGGGCAAAAATCACATAAATCATGGCGGAGGGTATGAAGTGAAATTGCGTAGAAGAGCTATATCAAACGTCGATATAATGCACATAGTATTTTAGATCTTGAGTTTTATAGAAGAAAAGTTACCCCCTCCTGTTCGTAATACTGATTTATTGCCCTGATAATAGCAAACTGCGATATATTCTCCTTATAAGAGTATGAGTAGCATTTGTTGTTCATGTCGGAGTTTGATAAGTCGCGATTGGATAAGTATATTAGACTGATGTATGGTAAACATATACCTCAATCAGTGATAGAAAAGGCGATCAGAAATAAGGACATTTTGGTAAATGATAGGAAACCAAATGCCTCGGATAAAGTGTCTGAAGAAGATGAGATTTTTGTTCATCCTGCAATTTGCAAAGTTTTTGCAAACATTTGTGCTGTTCAAGAAAAAGAAGCTCATGCAAAACGCGATTACTCTTGTTATGTGGAGCAATTCAAGAGCATGATCATATATGAAGATAACGATTTGATAATCATAAATAAACCTTCGGGATTGGCAGTGCAGTTAGGGTCAAAGACAAAATTAGCAGTGGACGTTATGGCAAAGGCGTATAATCCCGAGGCTCGCTTAGTGCATAGGATAGATAAAGAGACAAGCGGAATAACAGTGCTTGCAAAAAATATCGAAACTTCGCGATATATGTTACATTTGTTTCTAAATAAACAAATACGTAAAAAATATTTGGCTATAGTGTCTGGTAAATTAGGAATGCTGGAAGGAAAGATAAACAAGCCTCTGACAAAAAACAAAGAGACAGTTTGTGTGGATTTTGAACATGGGAAAAATGCTATAACGGAATTTAGAGTTATAAAAAATTTGAATAAAAATCGTACATTGATTGAGGCAAGACCTTTGACAGGCAGGACACATCAAATCAGAGTGCATTTTTCATCAATCGGGTACCCGATAGTTGGTGACAGAAAATATGGCGGACAAAGGGCACTGCGGTTATATCTCCATTCTAGTGAAATTTCATTTCAGACCAGAACTGGAAAAACATTATCCAAGAAAGCTCCATTACCTGAGTATTTTAAGTGACCTACTGATGGAGCCTTTCGAATTTCCGACAGAGAATTGCACTTATGCCCCAAATCTGAGGATAGTTCCACTTGGCAATATAACTCGTTTTGTCGCGTTGAGTTTACCTCCGGATTTTACTGTGATATTTTTGGACAATGTGTAGTTTTCTGTGCCAGCAAGTACCAATGTACCTTTTGATTCGACGATAGTATCTGTTTGTGGCAGAGCATTTGGGTTGTCCAAGGTAATGGTTGTGTCTTTAATTCCATCCCCG
>CADBQC010000040.1 GCA_902796745.1 uncultured Pseudomonadota bacterium | reverse complement strand
CTGGGGAGGGCGCATGGTTAAAGATATTCAATGAGCGCAAAAAGCTCTATGAAGCGATGGGATATTTTGCAAATAAGCGTCCTATTCCAAAGTTCCCTCAACTTATTGGCATAGTCACCTCAAAAACTGGTGCTGTTCTTCATGATATGGAAAATCGCCTAAAAGACCGCTATCCATTTTGCAAAGTTCTTGTTTGGTCGACAAACGTTCAGGGAGCAGGAGCGGCGGAGCAAATTGCTTCTGCGGTTCGCGGGTTTAATTTTATGACCGTCAAGCCGGACGTGCTTATTGTGGCTCGCGGTGGAGGGAGCATCGAAGATTTGTGGGCATTTAATGAAGAAGTTGTGGTCAAAGCCGTCTTTGAAAGTAAAATCCCTGTAATTTCTGGCGTTGGGCATGAGCCAGACTGGACGCTTATCGACTTTGCTGCTGACTTACGTGCCCCGACGCCGACTGCAGCAATTGAATATGCGACACCGGTCTTGGTAGAGGTAAATCTTCAAGTATCAGATTTTGGTAATCGTATGGGGCGTTCGATGTTGCGGATTGTGCAAGAGCAAACCGTTCGGCTCTCGTCATTTTCTCGATATCTCTCCTCATCACAAAATTTTATTATCAGCATCGTGCAAAAATTTGATGATAAGGCAGACAGATTTATGTCTGCGATGCAGAATTTTTTGAACAGTGCTAAATTATCTCTCAAGGCTAAACGGCTGATTAACCCGAATAGCTATATCAATTTTAAACGGCAACAATATATTTCACTTCAGCGTGTATTCGACAAACTGGCGACACATTACTTGTTGCCATATCATGATAAATTAGCCACATTCTCTATTCGTCTAGAGCAGGCCTCATTTAAAAAGATTCTATCAAAAGGGTTTTGCTTTATAACAGATAATTCTGGAAAAATTATCGAAACAAAGAAAAAACTCGAAAGTATACACAACACCAACATCTGTATACACTTCCAAGATGGCACTGCTCAACTATATCAGCAATAATATGCTTTCTTTAATTCTGCGAAATATTTGAATGCCCACCCTATTACTATTCAAGATACTTCATCATTTTCCAGTATAAAAATATTGGAAACAGATAACCTACCGGCTGGAAACCGATAGGTTATATCTATGCGATAATAGAACAGGAATGACTATTACAGCTCCTCACAACCTAATCTAATAAGCTTTTAAACGCTTTCTCGTAGTCTCCATTGTTCGAACTTAATTTTGCTCGAAGTAGGTCGTCTGAATACTCACTTTCGGGAAGATTGTACTCTGTTCGGAATTCGTCAATCTGTTCGTGGGTATAGTTATTTGGTTTTATTTTTGTTAATTGTTTAGTTATGTATTGCTCCATATTTTTCAGATTACCATTGTCTGCCATCATCTTATTAACAAATACAGATAAAGGCATCAATTTCTTCGCACCTAATTTTTCGTAATTTTGTTGGGCATTTTTGCAAACAGAGAACCATAGCTCTATCTTTTTGCTGTCATTACCAAAATTTGCTAATTGGTCCAATATATCTGGAATCTTTTCATAAACTCCGTAATCTAATATCTGGTGTACAAAAGCATAATTCTTTACATATAACTTAGCTTGCTCTTCAGAGAGACTGTGTTTAAATATAACTTCAACAATATTTTTCATGTTTGCTTTATCTGTTATCTTATTCACATTACATAGTTTTATACATGTTATACAGGCTTGTTCAAACTCATTTATAAATCCTTTATTACCACTATTAAAGACCTTTAAATATCCCAGTATCTCCTTATCATCCTTATAAATGTTGCAAGCTGATATATTTTGTACTGTATTACAATATTGTACATATAACTCAACCTCTTCTGGAGAGAAATCGTTGTTCATTGTACTATCAACAAACCTTCTAAGGACGTCTTTGTCGCTTATCCTATCTTTACATGCATTTGCAACAGTCTGACAAGCTTTCACCCACTTCTCTATGTCTGTGCCTTGACTCTGAAGGGCAGCAAACCTATAAAGTATTTCCTTATCATTCTGATAAATGTTGTAAGCTGATATCATTTTTATATCATTAAACTGAGTTAAATATAACTTTATATCTTGTCGAGAGAGAGCATTGGACATTGTGCTTTCAACAACTTGTTGGACTATATATTGAACATCTGAAGTTGATTCCTGGCATATAGTAATGGCTACCTCATATACATCCTGACAAGCTTTTTTCCACTTTTCTAAGTTGTTATAGAACATTTCTACATTTTTATGGCTGAGTACAGCGGAACTTTCACCGTATATATAATATACGGCTTTTTCTAACTCCTTATTTTGCGCTACTAAATTTTGTAGAGCATTATACTCGTTCTTTAAATCAGATTTTTTACTATCCCGTTTATTAATCTCATTTGTTGACCGAGGTTTAGGAATTGCTTTATTTTTGATTCTTTTACTTTGCTCTTGTTGACTAAAAATACCGTATGTTTTATACATATTCTCAATCCACTCTAGCGTATTTTTTTGTGCGATTTTCGGATCATATGTTATAACATCTAGCGCATAGTTCTTAGGTAGCTCATTTATCACTTTTTCTTTCCAGTCTTTAGTTAAGATAAACTTACCATTGTCATTTCCTTCAACCAGGCCTTGTACAGATTGACAAGAAGGGAATGAAAGAATCTGGTCATCATATTTTTCTGATAATTTAGCTTTTAGTTTCAAGTTGTTTTCTTTATCTTTTTTAAAATCGATATTGAATTCGAAGTTACTGTATCGAGTATATGTATTGAGATTTCTACTACAACAAATTTGAAAGCAGGTGCTCTTTATAACATTACCTGATACGCTAGATGAGGATGCTTGGATCATCTTATTGATGCGTTGTTTTCTAATGCTTTCATTAACTCCTTGCAGGTAGTCATCCAAACCCAAATCAAATATATATGCTTTTATGTCTCTTTGAGCTTTCTCTATGAATTTTTTAAATCCATTATTATCGGTGCCGTAATAATCTGACAAGTTATTGCTTGCTTCTCTTAAAATAGTTTTGACCTCCTTTTGGGTGGCATCATAAAAAAGTTTGTATATAACGTTATACAACATGAGGGCATTCCAGTTTTCTTGCGTGTACTTTACCTGAGTTGGTTCTGCTCTAACAAATCTGAAAATTGAACGTTTGCCTCCTCTAAAATACTTGACATGATTTTTTTCTTCAAAGAAACCTTGTTTAAGAACACAATCAACCATGGCTTTTTTCATTACCTCGAATATGGAGTTTTCAAATTTTTCTTGTTTCCACCAAGTATTTTCCTTTATATCAGCGTCTTTCCATTTGTGACTAAGCCATGAATGAAAATCCTGCCTCCACATAAAATCAGCTTTCAGCTTATCTTTTACAGTTACAGGGGGCATTTCTACCCCAAGGCTACCAGAACTCATTGATATCAAGCAACATACTGTTGCTAAACTAAACTTTTTATAATTCATTTTTCTCATACACAAAAAATACCAGCCGCACCACCAGTATAACTTTAATTTGTTACTATTTCAATAGGCATGATTGCAAACACCATATCAATATCCGGAGTTTTGTCAGTTGCCACAGGTTCGATTATTGTCGAAGAATTGCTTCCTGCTAGGCGGAGCTGGACTTGCGGAGTTTCTACCTCTTTCAATATTTCTAACAAATAGCGACTATTGAAACAGATTTCCAATTGTTCGGCGCCTTGAAAATTTGCATCTATTTCTTCCCGAGCGCTACCCAGCTCTTGGCTTACTCCAGAAAGCATCAGTTTGTCGGGTGTTATACGCAATTTTACAGAACTTGTGGAATCCACAACAACCGTACTTACCCTGTCAAGGGCTTCTATAAATTCAGCGGTATCTACAATCAGAATTTTGTTATTCGCAACTTCAACTGCAGCTTTGTATTCCGGGAAAGTTCCATTTATCAAACGAGAACCAAATTCGGTCTTGATATTTTCCGAGGAGGTAAGCGTGAACGAAATTCGATTTTCAGAAACAGAAATGTTAACCATTTCATCCCCGCTTCCATCAATTAGCCTCAAAATCTCCCCAACAGTGCGCTTTGATACGATTATTGGATGCATATTTTGAACTTCCGCAGGTGCAGAGGTGCTAATGCAAGAAATCCTGAACAAATCAGTTGCAACAAAACGTAACTTTGAATTTTCTTGCTCGTTTTCATAGTGCATATGTATGCCATTTAGATGAAACCTAGAATTGTCTTGAAGCATCGCTACTTTCGCAACATCTATGGCTTTTTGCAATATCTTAGTCTTCATCGGAAATGTGACGTCATATTTTGCGTCAGTTATCGGGGGAAACCCGTCGCTTTCCATATAGTGGATCGAAAACGATGCTTTGTTACTTGTTAACTTGATGGAATTGTCATGCTCTGTATATTCTATTAATATTTCAGAGCCAGTCTTTATCTTTCTTGTAATGTCGTAAAGAAGCGATGCAGGAAGGCAATACCTGCCTGAAATTTCCACGTCACATGCGATGGTATCCACTATCGTCATATCCATATTTGTTGCAGTGATTTTTATGCCTTTGCCAGATTCTGCCTCGAACAAAATATATCCAAGAATTGGAATAGCCTGTTTCTTCTCGATAATCCAATTTGCGTGAGCTAGCGTTTTCTCTAAAACCTTTTGGTTTATCAGTAATTTCATTTTCTACCCCCATTTTTAGAACATACATTACATATAAAATCGTTCATCAAGCGTACACCAAATCCAGTCGCACCTTTTTGAGAAAGCGCGCGTTCTTTGCTATCCCATTCTGTTGCAGCTATGTCTATATGCGCCCATTTAGCATCTGGATCGACGAAGTGTTTTAAAAACAGTGCCGCCGTGATACTTCCAGCACCTCGACCACTGCCTACATTTTTTATGTCAGCAATATCTGACTTTATGTCATCTTCATAAGATTGATGCAAAGGCAATCTCCATAATTTTTCTCCAACAGTTGTTGCCGATTTTTGCAAATCATCGCATAACTTATCAGAGTTCGAGAAAAGCCCGGCAAACTCGTGCCCGAGAGCTACTTGGATTGCCCCAGTTAAGGTCGCAAAATCTATCATTATTTCTGGAGCATATTTTTGCTTTGTGTACCATAAGACATCCGCCAAAACAAGTCTCCCCTCAGCATCCGTATTGTCTACTTCTATGGTTTTTCCAGACATGGCTACAACAATATCGCCAGGCTTTTGCGCACTACCAGAAATCATATTTTCAACAACACCAATTACTCCAACGACATTTACTTTTGCCTGTTGTAATGCTAGCGTTTTTAGTGCCCCAATCACAACTGCAGCGCCTGTCATATCGCCCTTCATCTCCCCCATTCCCTTGGCTGGCTTTAGACATAGCCCACCAGAATCGAAGGTAAGTCCCTTTCCGACAAGGGCTACCGATGGTTTTGTTTCATCACTTTTGTACTCCATAGCGATGACATATGCAGGTTTATCGCTTCCCTTTGCAACTCCTAGAAGCGCATTCATGCCCTGCTTTTCCATATCTTTTTTATCAAGCACTGTAATTTTTATGCCAAGTTTTTTCAGAGCTTTGGCTTCTTCCAGCAATTTGTCTGGATCCATAACATTAGCGGGCTCAGTGACCATTTCACGAACAGTATGCACTCCATCTACGATTTTTAGCAGTCCAGCAAAAACTTCTTTATTGAATTGAATATAGCCCGTTTTGCATGCAATTTTTTTCAGTTTCTCTGGAGTTTTTTCCGATTTATATTTATCAAAAGTCCAATTTTTCAACATCATTCCAGATGCTAAATACGCCATCATTGACTCATGATTAGCAGATTCACAGTTGCTCAATACGCAAATTTCTGCATCAGATGACTTTATCTTGCTAAATATATATCCTCCCAATTTTTCAAAGCTAGCCCTGGAGAACTTGTTCCTAGAGCCTGCCCCGGCGATGATGATACCCCTCATTTTCCCATCAACGATAACGTCGAAACTCTTAATTTTCCCGTAAGCTAACTCTTTGCACTCATCAGAGATACCCTTAGATATCTCCGCTCCAAACAACATTTTTAGCTTGTCGGATATAAAACTTTTACCGGTTTCATCTGCAACTAAAACAAACACATCTGCAGATTTAAAATCAATATTTTCCGCAAAAATAACATCCACCATAAATTACCTTCAAGTTCGCCATTACAGGCTTATTCTACATAAACTTAGATAAAAACTTCTACAAAAAATATCGAACATTTTTTGTGAGTACAACAAAACACATACTCTAGCTTTGTGTCCAAATTTATTCATTCTGTATTGACTGGAATGCTATATTGTCGTTCTAAAATATGACCCCTTGGTGTCTTAACAGTTCTTTTCTTTTTATGGTTAGCATTGTATACATACTGACGTTTGTATAGTTTGCAACAAAAGCGTGCTCACTATACCAAATCGATAATTCATCTTCGTTTTTTGCATTTTTTACTTTGATAATGAAAGCCAGCCTGTCATCTGGTACTTCTGAGCTGAATTCCGGAACACCTAAACTTTTGTCCTCTGCGACAAAAACAGATTTGCAAAAATTTGGATTCATTTTGTAAAGTAGCCATCGCCCATTGCCATCTTTGGCAAATTTTTCCATAATCCCCAGGGATTTAAAAGGTATTATGCCGAACGAATTTTTCATGCTTTTGCTTTGATAACCGATATTAGAATTAATTTCGGATGGAAATGGGAGTTGCAGTGATGTGCTCGTGCAGTATGCTCCAAGCGCCTTCACAACAAAATCGATATTTGATTGTGTCTTTTGCGCAGCATACATTTTTTGCATGAGCCTTAGCTGACTGATGCCAATTGCAGAAACAATCCCAACAATAAGGAGTGAAATAGAAACTTCAATTAGCGAAAATCCTTGAAAACAAATGTTTTTCCTCATAGCGATTTTTGCACAATCTCTTTGTATCCTAACTTGAAGTGTTACACACACTGAAAAATAATTCAGCTACTAATTTTAGTCTACCTATATAAACTTCTTTAAATTCAGAAACATTCAAAATAGCAAACCGGAAGATGCGACAACATTTCGTTAAAATATCATAGTTTTTGCGAATCATACCCAAACAATATTTTATCGTATTTTGGCATCTAGAGCTTTTATGATGAAGGTTAGTCTATCATTTTGATATAACAGAAGTCTTGCAGGTCATATCCAACGGAGAATTCATCTTCATTTTTTGCATTTTTTGCTTTGATAATGAAAGCTAGTTTATCACTTGGTATTTCGGAACTGAAGCCGGGAGTACCGAAGTTTTCGTCCTCAACAGTAAGAAAATATTCATCAAAATTTGGATTCATTTTGTAAAGTAACCATCGCCCATTACCATCTTTAGCAAATTTTTCCATAATTCCCAGGGATTTAAAAGGTATTATGCCAAACGAGTGTTTCATACTTTCACTTTGATAGCCGATATTAGAATCCATTTTAGATGGAAATGGAAGAGGCGATGTTCTGCTCGTTAAGTAGTACATTCCAAGTGCTTTTACGACAAAGTCGATATGCGATTGCGTTTTTTGCGATGCGGATATTTTTTGCATTAGCGTCATCTGGCTAATACCAATTGCAGAAATAATCCCAAGTATCAGCAATGAAATAGAAACCTCAATTAATGAAAATCCTTGAAATCGAACTTTTCTTAGCATATCGATTTTTGTAAAATTTCACTGTATTCTAGTTTAGAGTTTTACATACAGTGAAAAATAATTCAGCCACTATTTTTATCCCTGCAAGATTAAATTCTTCGCGATTTCCACGAAAAATACTCGAACCTATTAACGGAAAACCTCTGATTATCCACGTTTTAGAGAGGGCGAAATGCGCGGAGCTTTGCGAGTGTTATGTTGCTTGTTGTTGCGAAGAAGTGAAGCAGATCGTCGAAAGTTATGGTGGAAAAGCGATAGTAACTGATCATGCGTTACCATCTGGTACTGATAGAGTTTTTGCTGCGCTGGAAACATTGGCTAAAAAACCAGAGTATGTAATTAATTTACAGGGAGATAATCCAGTTTTTGAGTCTTCCATATTGCAAGATATTCTGGACGTGCTTATCAGCCATTCTGAAATTGACATGACAACCCCTGTTGTGTTGCATAAAAATCTTGATGGTTTCAGTAACGAAAATACTGTGAAAGTGATTTTTAATGATATGGATAAAAATATCCCAGGAAGGGCGCTTTATTTTTCTAGGAGTCCAATTCCCAATGGAGCAACAAATTTTTATGCTCACGTTGGAATTTACGCATATCGATATGACGCACTCAAAAGATTTGTTAAACTCCCGCAAACATTCCTTGAGAGAAGTGAACGCTTAGAACAACTAAGAGCAATACAAAATAGTATGAATGTATGGGCTGTACCGGTTAAAAAAGGAGCAATTTCCGTTGATGTGCGAGATGATCTAAAGGCAGTTTATGAGGCTCTTGCATAAGCTTTTTTTTGATAGATTTGCGTGATTTTGAGGAGTGATTTCGGGGGGGCAATATCAGCGAGAGTAGTATCGGTAGGATTATGAGAAAGCTTAGATTTTTAAGGTCTAGAAGCACATTGAATCGCAAGAAAAACCGGCGATTTGACAAGTACGTCAAGCCGTTCAATTTTAAGCAAGACAACGCGATGATGATGGATGAAAAATGGGGCAGTGATGAAGCATTTTGCAGGGATTGAGCGAGCACGTTTATGCAAGCGTTTACAGCAAAGCAAATAGCACTAATGCTACTAAATTTTTACGAGAATTAATCGAAAATGCTTCGTATATAAAGTCCGATCTGTCCAAGTCGATGGAGGCTCCGAATTTATGAAAGATTTCGAGGATGCTTGCAAAGATTTGGTAATACCGCTATTTGTTCTGCTACTTGCAAAACCAACATACAACAGCAAAATCGAGCGAAGAAACAGGGTTTTCAGAGAGGAATTTTACGACAACCTTTCCGAAGACACTATCGTCTGAACCCGCAGAGAACTTATACGCAACATCCAGCTGTGTTTTAGTTAACGGAACATGTAGCGGTGCTTCCATCTGAAATTTATGCAAATATAACTTTTATTGCTTCTACTCTTTCTTGCGTGGACTGACCCCATTGGGGTATGTTTCTAAGTATAATTCCGGAGGCTCTTTTTGTCTCACTTCTGTCTGAACTTGGACAAACCCTTATTTTTTCTATAAAGTTCTTTATCTTTTTGCGATTTACATTATCTATACGCGGATCGCCCATGTTAGATTTGTCCCAAATCTTAGTTATCTTTTCTTTGTACCCTGGCGGATCGTATCTCCAGTAATTGGCGGGTTTATCTCTTTTAAGATCTGCCGGATACAAGTAGAGATCCCACAGAAAAATAAACGTATTCTCATCCTCGTTTAATCTCTTCATGGCTTGTGCTAATATCTGTTTCATCGATTTCTTGACTTTGCTTTTTACGTCATCGAAATCACTTAGAACCGCTTGAAATTCTGCGTCTAGTATGTACCAGAGTATGATCGCTTTTTTGGGAGGGGCATTGTCCATATCTGAGATCCCTCCTCCATATAGCTAGATCTGCTCCTATTCTTTTCTGTTTTTTGGTACTCCCGTCCACTTAATGAGCTATATAACTGATTCCACATTTTTTTTATTGCCAATTTTATTGGCAATTTTGACACGATGCTAGTTAAGAGTCTTGACTAACACGCCGGTACTTCAGTACATTCCTTTTCATCAAGAACATATTTATCAATGGATAAGGATAGCCCTTAGTGTAGCGTCTTTGAAGTGTCACTATTTGCAATAGTTGCCATATGAGTAAATCGCGTCATCGTGAATAGATACTCAGTATGGCAACTGGTCTACCATCGTGGTCAACCATTTTGCTGAATTAGACTATTTTTAGCTATTGAAATCGTTTGCATTGTAGTCTTTAACTTGCTAGTTAATTCTTTCACCGCGCTAAGTTCTTTCGATGCATCAGGAGTCGGGGGTATTGGTTCTTCTACCGGCTCATTAGCAGAAGTATCTCCTTTAACCTTAGTCTCAGTCGCTTCTTCTGGCTTTACAGCATCCTGCGTTGCTGGCTCCTTAGCTGAAGTATCTCCTTCAGCCTTAACCTCAGTCGCATCCTCTGCCTTTACCGCATCCTGCGTTGCTGGCTCCTTAGCTGAAGCATCGCTTTCAGCCTTAGTCTCAGTCGCTTCTTCTGGCTTTACAGCATCTTGCGTCGCTGGCTCCTTAGCTGAAGTATCTCCTTCAGCCTTAGTCTCAGTCGCTTCTTCTGGCTTTACAGCATCCTGCGTTGCTGGCTCCTTAGCTGAAGTATCTCCTTCAACCTTAGT
>CADBQC010000039.1 GCA_902796745.1 uncultured Pseudomonadota bacterium | reverse complement strand
TCCATCTCCAGTATCTCAATGTTCTTTATTGTTTCTGCAACAGTGGCTATTGCGATTAATTCCTTTAAAATTTTAGAATAATTTCTGTTCCATTTTACTATTAATGGATTTGGAACGCCTTCAATCCTCTCCTAAATATGCTTTTGTTCATACTGTATCTTTGATCATTTTACGCCTTATGCAAAAATTGATTTACTCTTTGCATACCAGCTTGGCATTCCTGTGGGAGTGTGCTGTGTTTCTAGTTCATTCCGATTGTGACGAACTTATACAAACAAATATTTGCAATCTTCTGGAAGTGGGAAACGGAAAGGAGTAGAATATTTATTGAAGTTTTTCTGTAACAGTACAAAATGTTTGGCAAGGTATTTATAGTAATTTTGACTTTTCTTTCATCTGCAAGTGCTTTAAAAATAGAAATAAATAAGGGGCAAGTTGAGCCGGATCCGATAGCGATCGTTGATTTTTATGGAGAAGATGGTGAAGATTCAGACCTTGGAACCGAGATAGCGACAATCATCAAAACTGATTTAGAACTATCTGGATTGTTTATCCCGATTAATCCTGCTAGTTTCATCGAATCTAAGGAAACACTTTGCAAAAATGGGGCTAACATTAAAAACTGGAACATTTTGAATACTAGATTTTTAGTTCACGGGAAGATAACCGGTAATTTTAATATAGATTTTGTTTTGCTAGATGTTGTCACCGGCGATAAGATGCTATCTCTTAACGTCTCAGGAACACGTTCCAAGTTGAGGAAAGTTGCTCACATTATAGCTGACTACATTTATGAACGCATAACAAGCGAAAAGGGGTATTTTAATACAAACGTCGTTTATGTTGAGACATCATTCAATAAAGATTCCACAAAAAGGAAAACCAGATTGATTAAGGTCGATCAGGATGGTTACAACCGGCAAGAATTAACAGATGGATCCGAATTGGTTTTGACCCCAAGGTATTCTGCTGATGCGAACAAAATTGCGTATATATCCTATAGTGACACAGTGAAAGACGTGCTTGGCAAATCGGCGCATGTATACATGATGAATGCTGATGGTCGCCGAAAAGACTTGATGTTGAGCAAGGATATCATGAAATTGTTGATAAAAAGAAATCATGGTAATCCAGTGCAAATGACGTATGCTCCAAGATTTTCTCCAAACGGCGAGGAAGCGGTTCTTGCAATAATTATTGACGGGAAATCGGCAATATATAAATACAATTTTGTAAGCAATCGTTTAACTCAACTGACAGAACATTCATGTATTGATACTTCTCCTTGTTATTCCGACGATGGAAGTAGAATAGTCTTTACATCTGATCGGCAAGGCAGAGAAGCAATATACGTTATGAATGCTGATGGTTCTGAACAACGAAGAATCAGCACTGGTGAAGGCAAATACTCGCAACCTGTCTGGTCGCCAAGAGGAGATTTGATTGCATTTGCTAAAAAAGTGGGGAGACAATTTTACATAGGAGTGATAAAGCCGGATGGTTCAGGTGAGCGATTGATTACGAGTGGATATCTGGTCGAAGCACCTTGCTGGTCTTCCAACGGTCGATATTTAACGTATTCGATGGAAACAGCGCCCGGCGCCAAGCCACAAGTAGCGGTTACCGATATAACTGGTTATCATACTCGCATAATCAGTACAAAAGCAGATGCATCATATCCCGCCTGGTCACCTACTGTTGGGGCAAATTCTAGATGATATTTGTTATAAAAGTTGCTCTGTACTACTTAAGTTGCATACTCATTGCGTCATACATGTCGCTATTTGAACGTAAGCTTATAGGACGAATACAACGCAGGATTGGTCCATCGAATTGCGGGGTATGCGGCATTCTTCAGCCGATTGCTGATGCAATCAAGCTTTTCTTCAAGAACACTCCGTTTAGTGATTATCCAAAACAAACGATAATAGGCGCTTGTTTGCTATTCACGACATCACTTTGTCAGTTGACTTTAATCCCAGTATTTGCTAACTTTTATAGTTTTAAGAATGGCTTGATATTGATAATATTGAGCCAATCTCTTATGGCGTTTTCTGAGACATTAATAGGAACAACATCAAATTCACGATATGGCATAATAGGTGGTAACAGAGCGTATATACAAAATATAGGCGGGCACTTACTGCTCATGTTGTTGGTGACAATTATGATGCTAATGTCGAGCGGAACCAGTGTGCTAGGTTTTGTGCACATGCAAGCAGATATATCGCTTTTAATACAATTGATACCTTTAGCGGTAATGTTTTTTCTTTCGCTCCTGATAACCGGGAACAGAACTCCATTCGATTTTACAGAAGCAGAATCTGAGCTAGTTGCAGGAGCATACGTAGAGTGCGGAGGCATATTGTTCGCAATGATATACCTCTCCGATTATCTGAACCTATTGTTTATATCAGCATTGTTTGCAACTCTATTCCTACATGGAATATCTACGCCAGCACCCTATTTGATTGAGTTGCTGATAAAAACGACCTTCTGCATCTCGTTTGTCATCTTAATTCGTGCTATCTTGCCGAGATATACACAGTTTCAAATGCTCAAAATTGCATGGCATATTGCAATCGTTTTGCTGTTGCTGGTAGCGATTTTTTAAAACCTGCGTGTATAAACACTTCGCTCATACTGTGTAAGTTCAAACAGATGTGAGACAAAAATGGTCTCCGGAATTATATTTAGAATATATACCCCAGTGGGGGAGTTCTTGCGAGAAATAGTGTGGATGGTAGGAGTTGTATTTTCATAAATTTCGGATGGAACCACTGTTACAGGTTCCGTTAACTAAAACACAGCTGGAGGTAGCGTATAAGTTCTCTGCTGGTTTAGACAATGTAATTCTCAGTTAGGGTAGCATAAAAGCCCGCTGTTACTGCGTTCGATTTTGGCATTATATGTTGGTTTTGCAAGCAGCAGAACGAATAGCGGCATCCAAATCTGTGAAAGAAGTGCAGACAATCGAGAAAATTATATTTTGTAACAGATATATTTGCGTGAATCTAAGTTTACTTCCTTAAATTAAAAACTAACAGTTTAGTTCTGGAGTTTTTTCTTCTATTTGCTCAATTTAAGTGGTTTTATCCATCTTAAAGAGAGTTCTGCCTCATTTCTAATGAACTTGGAAAAAGCCAGGCATAGATTTGACTAAATAGATAGTATATGGTAAACTTGAAAGACATGATGGATTCTTAATTAGAAGAGAAAGTTATGAATTTTTGTATTTTTAAAGGAGTTTTAACGCTTGCATTTGGAAATGTTTTAGCGCTTAGTGCATTTGCGAGTGGTGGCAATATTAACGACTTTTCTGAGAAAAATAATACGGTAAAGGTTAATCTTGAGAAGGCAAAATCTGAAATATCTGAAAAATTTAAAGCTCATATTGAAAATTTAAAAGGTAAACCCAACTTGGTGTTGGATCAAGATAGCATAGAAAGTATTTTGACAGAAATAACTAACTCGATGCTTGACATAGATCCGTATAATAAATCTGCACGATA
>CADBQC010000038.1 GCA_902796745.1 uncultured Pseudomonadota bacterium | reverse complement strand
CCCATTTTATCATTTTGGTATGGTATCAATAGCAATCGGTGCATTTGTTCGGCTTTGTATCTTTCCCAAATGTCACCACTCATTGCTTCTTGTATCATATTCTCTACATTGAAAAATATTATTTCTTCTTCTCTAACACCCTTTCTTATTGTTCGCTTCATTTCATCAACATTATTTTTTATTCTTTGCAACTGTCTTTTCGTTGGCACGGCATCCTTTGGTAATTTTGGTAATCGTTCCAACTCTACGCCGTATTTATTTTTGTAATAGCGATACGAAGAATTTAAACTTTTTCTCATTCTTTCATATTCTGCTTGTCTTTTCTTTATATCGCCTGTAAAACGTTTCACAATGTTGAATTCAGGCTTGCTTCCTAAAAGGGGCGAATTCAAATCAGCCGTTATTTTATTTTGTTTTTGTATCTCTTTTATTTTTATACGACCCGCAATTTGAATTTTCTTTTTTACTTCTGCGAGTTGTTTTTTCAAATTATTGATATCACTATCTGTTATTTCTTCGGAAGGTAATTTCAAGCGGGGCACGTCAACTTTCACATCATAAGCATTACTTTGATAATTTGAAAGTTGACGACGCAAGTTGAAATACGTTCCGTATTTTCTACCCGCCATATATTACATCTCCTTTGCCATATCTGCTAATAGTCCACAGAAAAGTAATAAATTCAATTCAGGATTTTGTGTGTCAAGTCCACGCTTTAAATTCTCTTCATTAGCGGAAGGTAGCAACTGTTCAAGTTGAGCAGAGTCGATTGTTGCAAGACGTTCCCTGATGATGGAGAGTAAATAGTTGTGAATAATTTGTTTTGTTTTATCATCGCATAACCGTTCGATGTCAGCAGTCGCGTATAAAATGGCGAGTTTTCTTGTGCTTCGTTTGCAGTCCTCATAAAAGAGTTTTTGCAATTGTTTTGATAATTGTGCATATCCTTCACCTTCCATTTCTATCAATACTTTCTTTTGAATATCAAACGCCATATCGTTCATTCTTTTTACAACAAATGCTTTGTTATATTCTTTTTTCATTGCGTCCATTCTCTGAACTGCATTTCCATATTCATTGTTTAATTTCATTTTTGTTATTGTTCCCATAATTATTTGTTCCTTTCTTTAAAGTTTTGTACTACGTTGTTAATCTGTTCTGTTGTAAGTCCACTCTTTCTACAAGCAATGACTATTTCCGATATAATGTTCATCTCATTCACTTCCTTTGTTTGAAAAATCAAAACAGCATTTTTGGTCCGAACTGTCATAGTCGAAATTCATCAGTTTTAAGATTTTCTGCAAAATATCAAAACGCTCTGTTTTAATTGCTATTGTCATCAGCACTTCGATATTTGGCTTTTTCATCTTTCCATTGACTACCCGATATAATTTCGTCTTTTCAATCCCCATAATATCAGATAATTGCTCGTATGTCCATATTGAACTATCCAATTCTTTTTTAATTTCCTTTCTGATTTTTTCGTACTTCTTTGTTTCCATAACTTTGTATCTCCTTTCTTTGTTTGTAACTGTATCTTATCACACTTATTGCAAAAATGCAATACCCTTTTTTAATTTTTTTTTGATAAAATTTTTAAAAATTGCATTTCTTCCTATTATATAGTATAATAAATAAGAGGTAAGCGGCGCCCTGCCTTCGTAGGAAAGCGGGTGCATCTCTTGACCGAGCCGTAATCCGAACGGGAGTAATGCCCTTAATTTGGAGGACGTCGCCCAACTCTTTTTATAAAAGCATTATAATAAAGGAGAAGCAAAAATGTGGTTAGACGAATTTGCACTTGTTGACACTTCAAGGATAAAGAACCGTAAGAAATATGCAAAAATGGAAAATGACAGACGGTATGTTATGGAGTTTATGGAAAAATTCAATATAGCAATGAACCGTTATCGTATTTTGAATTTGCCTGAAACAATTTCTGACCGTGTTGTATTACAGTCAATGATAATTCACGGAAATGCTATCTTTTTCAGACTTCCTGAATTTGGCGAAAATTTGTTCTGTTTGCCGGGGGTTCCTGAAGGAAGCGTAAATATCAATGGCGACTATACAAAGGCTCACGTTTACTCAAAGAACGGACTTATAAATAAGGAAATTGATTTATATATAAAAGGGAGCGCAGAAGCAAACGTATTAAATAAAGGGGTCACTCAATCGTTCGATAGCAAAAATCCGAGTGGTGTTATCGTTTGGGAAAACAAAAGCAGATTTCCTTTCATTTTTACTGTTGACTATTTCGCTCGCGCTATTTCCGATACATATAGAACGATTGATGTTGCAAAAGCATATATGAAGCGTCCGTTTATTCCGATTTGCGAAGAGAGTATGGTCGCTTCTGTTGAAGAGATATTAGGCAAGATTATTTCAAATGAAGAAGTCGT
>CADBQC010000037.1 GCA_902796745.1 uncultured Pseudomonadota bacterium | reverse complement strand
TCTCCAATGCCATAATTCCAAGTATCCTTTTAATACTTTTGAACGTTTACTTAAGCTATACTTGTATCTTTGATCATTTTCTCTAGTAGTGCGTTTACATTGTTTACATTTATATCGTTGTTTACCTTTTACTACCCCATCTTTATGCAATTCTTCGCACCCGCAATGCCTACGTTTTACCATAAATTTATTTCCATTTTGCTATATCTAATCCAAATTCTAGTATACTATTCTCAATAGTGTTATATTTAATTAGGGGGTGTTAAATTTAACACACCACACTTAAGCTAATTTGCCCACAAACAATCTCTCGCTTATGGCGGTTACGAAAATCAATCCTTCACAATGAATCTTGTTGTAAGTTGGTCTTTTTAGTTAAAGCAAGAATTATCCCTACACTAACAGCACTAGAAAGCATTGAACTTCCCCCATAGCTGATAAAAGGCAAAGTCATACCTTTTGTCGGTATCAAGTTTAATGTTGTGCATATATTTATCACAACTTGAGATGCAATCTGAAAAAGTATTCCAAAAACAGCCGTAAAAGTAAATATGCTAGCTGACTTAATGACCTTAACCATCGCCCTTGTTATGAATGTGGCAAACAGTACGACTATGATAAGACACATGACAAAGCCATATTCTTCGCCTATAATTGAAAATACGAAATCGGAATGCGAATCCGGCACTATAGCTCTTATTCCGCTACCAATAGAATTTTTTCCGAACATTCCTCCATGTTTAAAAGCATCTATGGATTTCTGTATCTGGTACACATCGGTATCCTCATTTTTTATAAAAAATTTATCAATTCTATCCGCAAAATGAGGAAGAGTTAAATACAAACCAAACATGGCAGAAGCTAGCGACGCCATAACAGCAACTATCATAGAAATTGATAGTCCTGAAATAAAGAACTGAGCGAATAACGTCCCCACAATAATAACAGTCATCCCGACATCAGGCTGAAAAAGCAAAAATGGGATTATAAGAGAAATTACAGCAACAGACAACAGAATTCCAGGAAAATGACGATCCCGATATTGTTCAGAAATTAACCACGCACTTACAACCGCACTTATTGGCTTTAAAAACTCCGATGGTTGCAACGAAAAGCCGAATACGCTAAGCCAGCGACGTGCACCTTTAATTTCCGCCCCCAAAAATAATGTGCAAATGACTAAAGCCAAACAAATAAAATATCCAACAACTGCCAGTTTCCCAATATATCTTGCCTGCAAAGCCGATGTAACAAGCATTATCAATATAGCTACAGGAATAATCAGCAAATGCAATTTAGCAAAATGAAAAGGAGCAAAACCAAGCTTTATCGCAACAGATGGCGTCAATGCAACGCTAATCCAAGCTCCGAGAGATATCAAAGCAAATATGGACACCAACAGTATTCGATCTATGGATAAAAACCACTTACGTAGTATTTTCGAAAATCTGACCGACACTACTCCAATCCTTGAACCATTTTTACAAATTCATTACCTCTGTGTTCAAAACTATCAAATTGGTCAAAACTAGCACACATCGGAGATAAAAGAACAACACTAGCCCCATTATCTAGTTTAGCATCTTGATAAGCCATATTGAGGGCAGTCATCATCGTTTGACAACGCACTGTCTTTTTTATTCCTTTAAACACCGCCCCAAACTCATCCATTGATTCCCCAAAAAGATATATCTTTTGCACACCAGCCATATAATCCCTTATATACACCATAGGATCCACTTTTTTGCTTCTTCCCCCAACAAGCCAATATATCTTATACCCAACAAACGTAGCCAGAGCTCTTGCTGCCGATCCTGGATTGGTCGCTTTGCTATCATTAACAAAAACAACATTACCAATTTTTCGCACAGTATTTAACCTATGTGGCAATGGCACAAAGCTCGATATATGGTTGATAATTTCTCGAGATTGGAGTCCTAAGTGTTTGCAGATTGCATACGCAAATGCAATATTTTGATGATTATGCTTGCCTCGCAAATTCGGAAAAACAGAGAGATTAACAGCTATTCTATTAGTTGAGTTATTAAAAATGGCATTCTCGCAAACGTATATATCGGAATTTGGCTCATTCTCTGTCGATATTGTTACAACATTATCCCTATAAGCGTAACGAGACATAGTAATTTCATCCTCATACGAAATGAAGCGAAACTGCGCATGCTCCAAGGCTTTATGCTTCGCCGACGCATAATATTCAAGATTGCCGTGAAATGCCAAATGATCAGGTTCAATGTTCAAAACACAAGAGATTTCGAAATCTAGATACTGCGAACTGGCTAGCTCATACGACGACATTTCAAGAACATACCACTCAGCTTGTGGCATCTCAAAATAAGGTACGCCAATATTTCCGCCCATCTCTACTGAAAATCCGGCTTTGTGCATAATGTGACAAATCAAAGCAGTTGTGGTAGATTTACCATTAGTTCCCGTTACAGCAATTATCTTCGCATTTGGATTATAAATCCTAAAAACATCAAAAGTGGATAAAACCGGAATGCCAGTGTCATTTGCCTCTTTTATTACAGGATGGCAATTATGTAACATAAACGGAATCGATGGACTTTTGATTACTACATCGAAATGTTTGCACTGAACATCCATTACTCTGTCGGGAATATTCCCATCCCTATCATCATAAACAGAAACGTTTACCCCACGCTTTTTTAAAAATTCATAAACCGATTTGCCCGAAACACCATACCCAACTACTAGTACATTCCGACATGAATCGAGATTTAACATTTAATTGCCAAAACGATATTGCTTAGCAAAGCCTAGCACAACGAAAACGCAGTGGCAAATAAAAAACAGCATCCATTTTAAAGATATTTGAAATTTATAAATAAACTATTTGCCTGCCCAACATTTGAGCGCATATCATAGTAATGAGAAGTTAGCCATGAGCACAGTATGTTTGTTTTTCAAGAAAATTTTGCGAGTCGAATTGTATGCGTTATGGCAATGAGCATTTTTCTTGCCTCGATATTCTCACAACTATTGATGGACAAGGAGCCATGCCAGCTTTGCTTGATAACCCGCTACCTCTTCCTCGCTACAGGAATTGCCACCCTGCTACCAAAATGGAGAAAAATTCTGCTACCGATATTATCATTTATCACATTATCTTTCGCATTCTACCACCTTGGTGTAGAAAATCACTGGTGGCGTGGATTCCATGGCTGTGTGTCTGAGCTCCCATCTTTAAATTCAACGCCTATGGATACAAAAACCCCACCATGCGACAGCGTGAACTGGACTGTTTTTGGTATTTCATCAACGCTATGGGCATTCCTGTCTGCAAGCTTCGTATTTTGGATTTCAAGCACTTCGTATTTAATTAGCTACTACCTTAGTAGCTGCATAAAAAAGTAGCAATGCGCGCAGGCATTGCCATTATAAAGTTACTTTTTTAAAGTTGCTTTGAGCATCCACACAACCTTATCGTGGAATGCCAACCTAGAATTCAGAACATCGATGGTACCAAAATCATCACTACCATCCAATTGCTTTATGCCCGAAATTATATCCCCTCGAATTGCTTCGTGCGATGATAATAAAGTCGCGAGCATTTCATTTTGATTATCCGTATCCACCTTTTCATCAAATGATGCTAGTTTTGTAAACTCAGCAAATGTAGCGGGAGCTTTTCCTCCAACCATCCTTATACGCTCTGCAATACAATCAATAGCCTCGAATAAATTGTTATAGTGCTCATCTGTCGTTATGTGTATTGACCTAAACTTTGAACCTTCAATATTCCAGTGAACATTTTGGGTCTTCAAAAGAAGAACGTACGAATCTGCAAGAATTTTTGACAAAACATCAACAGGACTAACAGATTTGCTTGAAAATAGCGACATAATTTTCCTAAAAACTAAAAATATCTAACTCGAGTTTTACATAAATTTGTCTTAAATTCAAGCAACACCTCTTGCTGTATCACAAACGCCGCTATGACAAATCCTCCTCAATTCTGAGCAACTGATTATACTTTGCCACACGCTCGCCACGAGCCGGAGCTCCAGTTTTTATGAATTTTGCTCCTACAGCTACAGACAGATCAGCTATGGTTGTATCATCAGTCTCACCAGATCTATGTGAAATTACAGTATTATAACCGTTATCTTGCGCTAACTTAATCGCCTGTAGAGTTTCAGTCAATGTTCCTATCTGATTTAACTTTATCAAAATCGCATTGGAAGCACTTAACGCGATGCCTTTAGCCAGCCTGCTCGGATTTGTAACATATAAGTCATCCCCGACTATCTGAATTTTATCTCCAAGTTCTTTGTTCATCTTTGCAAATCCATCCCAATCTTCTTCCGCGAGTGGATCTTCTATTGAAATGATAGGATAAGCCTCAATCAACTCTTTATAAAACTCTATCATTTCGTCTGATGTCTTTGTTTTCCCTTCTATTGTATATTTACCTTCTTTGAATAGTTCAGAAGCAGCAACATCAAGAGCTATTTGAACATCAGCATAAGGTTTATATCCCGCGTTCTTGATCGCTTCAATGACTAAATCCAAAGCCTCTCTAGTTGATGATAAATTGGGAGCTACCCCGCCCTCATCTCCTACATTGGAATTCAAGCCTCTTGATTTCAGGAGTTTTTTTAAATTGTGATAAATGGTAGAACACATCACAACATATTCCTTGAACGTCGCTACTTTGGCTGGAACAATCATAAATTCCTGCATATCAATTTTATTATCAGCATGCGCGCCACCATTCAATATATTCATCATAGGACGTGGCAAACTACACTTCGCTATCCCTCCAATATATCGATAAAGCGGTAAATTATGATATTCTGCCATTGCATGACAAACAGCTAAACTTACCGACAAAATAGCATTTGCGCCGAGTTTTGCCTTATTTGGTGTGCCATCTAACTCAATCATAATTTGGTCAATTTTTGACTGATTAGAAGCATCCTCGCCAACTAACTTGGGCGATATTATGCTATTCACATTGTTGACAGCACTCAGTACCCCCTTGCCTACAAAACGTTCACCACCATCTCTAAGCTCGATTGCTTCAAAAGCCCCTGTAGACGCCCCAGATGGCACCGAAGCAATACCAACCGCGCCAGATTCTAAAACGACCTCAGTCTCTACTGTTGGATACCCACGTGAATCCAAAATCTCTCGTGCATATATGCTTTTTATAAACGACATAACACTACCAAAACCCGAATTATACGGGTATTTTATGCCTTAGTTCTGAGCCTTGTCAAAAAATTTCCACTCAGAAAATTAATAAACAAATCAATTCCCCCATGAACTAAGTATTGAGTGATAAATGCTTTCAAGCACTCGTAGCTCCTCAATGGAACACCATTCATTGACGATATGGGCATTCGCGATGGGCGTACCTATTTCAACCACATTCGTAATTCTGTGAATGGAAACTGCATCTGAATTGCCACCATAAGTTCCGCATTCTGGAACAACTCCGATCGTTTTTGTAACTGCAGAAGTGCAAAATCTTATAAATTCCTCATTCGCGCCAATAAACGGGGCGGTAAAGCGTTTGAATTTAACAGAAACATTTTGTGGCAACTTATTTATAATCAAATTCTCTAGGGTATCAAATGACCAATTATCATTGAAGCGAATATTAAACTTTGCTGTTGCCGTACTTGGAATAACATTGCGAGTGCCGTTGCCGACATCTATAGATGTCATCTCTATGTCAGAAGGAGCAAAATTTGCACTTCCCTCATCTAATGAGGTATTCGCAAATTGCGACAAAAATGTCGCGAAATCGTGTAAATGATTTCCGTATTGTTTGCCATTCACAACGTGACATTGAGCCCCTGTAGAGGTAAAATCCACATTCAAACTTCCTCGACAGCCAATTTTAATATATTCTCCAGCTCTTTTAGGAGAACAACTTTCACATAGCACACACCCTGCTATTTTTTCATTATGACCTACTAACCAATCTACAACCCTACTTGTACCGTCGTCACCCATTACCTCTTCATCGCTTGTCAGCAAAACGGAAACTGAGAAATCGGGAATATTCGCATTCAAAAATTTTGCAATAGCAGACAACGCTGATGACAAAGGTCCTTTCATATCGTTTGTTCCGCGACCGTAAAGCTTTCCATCACGATGAGTCAAAATGAAGGGATTTGTATGCCAACCATCCATAGGTGGCACCACATCTACGTGCCCGGCGAAACAAATATTTTTTGCAAAATTGCCATATTTTGCATATAGATTGGACACATTCCCAAAATTCAGTTTCAAGCATTTAAACCCCAGTTTTTCGAGAAAGCTCGCGCAATAATTAATCGCATCGCCTCCTTCGGGAGTTACGGTCTTAAAAGACACCAAATCTTCTAATAATTTCAAATACATAAGAAAAAAACAATCACAGGCTTTGTGCAATTTTATCACTAAAAAGGATGCTTATCTAGGCTGTAGAGTGATATTTACAACATCGCAACTAAGAGTTATGATAATCGAACAGAAGAAGCATATTTTGTATCAATTATCTAAAGATTGTCCAAGTTCAGACAGAAGTGAGACAAAAATGGTCTCCGGAACTATACTTAGAAATATACTCCAATTGGATTAGTCCGTACAAGGAGGCGTGTGGGCGATAGGAGTTGTATTTGTGCAGAAAGTTCACGAGTTATCCGCGTGCCCCGACTATAGTATCTTCGGACAGGTCGGCATAAAATTACTCCCTGAACCCCCTATTATTTCGCTCGATTTTGCCGTTGTATGTTGGTTTTGCAGGGAGTAGAACAAATAGAAGAAACTTTGAGTTTATCTACATAAGCTTGAATAGAGCATACCTGATATGGAACATTTTCGATCAATTCTCTTAAAAATTTAGTAGCATTAGCGCTATTTGCTTTGCTATAAACGTTCGCGTAAATGTGCTCGCCGTTCGCGTAAATGTGCTCGCTAAAGTTTTCAATTCATTTTTTGTCACCGTCATGTGGTCGATTTACGCCTCTTTACCAATTTCGCTGTAATGCTCCTTAAATCTCTGTTTTTGCTTGCATCTCAATGCACGTCTGAACCTTGAAAATCTAGGCTTTTTCATAATCCTACAGACACTACTCTAGCTGATATTGGCACCGAAATCACGCCTCAAAATCCACTATTCCTTTTCTGGCACAACAAGCAAGTATAACGGCTGTATTTGCATAAGCCAAAGTCTCCTTTCTTAAAGAAGTTATTCTCATTTTTAATTCTGGAGACTTTTCTTTCTATTTGCTAGTCCAGTGCTATCTCACTTATTTACAGGCCTTTCATGTCTCATATGTTATGAACCTATATATGAAAATTTTTAAAAAATAGCAATTTTTCGATATAATATTAATTATCGTTCCCTCTGTAATATGAACGTAAACTTGGAGATTAAAAAATTGATTTTTGCTGTATCGCCAGCTATTTCAACTTCTCATGCAGGAACAGCAAATTTAGCAACAGAACATTTTAAATATACGAGACACAACAAAATGAAAAAATTGTAATAAAGTATGAGGACTTAGTGTCACCGGAGATTGATTGCGTTGATATTCATCAATCAAAAGCTAAAGAAATTACTAGAAATGAATGACTTGTGTCTTTGGTTATTGGACACGGCACTGGGTTTAATGTTGAAAAACTTTTTGTAATTCAGGTTGATGATAATAAAACTGATATGAATTTTATACAAAAAATATTTACTAGAAAGAAACGAAAGTATAAAATATATAGTCTTAAAAATGAGGAAATTTTCACTCAATTGAGAAAAAGAACAAAATTTCCAGTTATTGGAGGTCATCTCAAAATTATTATAGATGGACAAGAAAAATATAATAGTTCTCTCAATATAGAAGATGGCTGCTGTATAGATTATTGTGAATAATATTTTGAATTTAATTTGAATAATAGGCTAAGCATAACTGTAAACATCTGTAAAAAGAAAAAAGGTGATTTAACTTATCCTGATTTTATAGGAGATATAACATTTGAAGTTGTTTATGAAATAAAAAATAGCAACTTAAACTTCTTACTAACAGAACCTTGTATCAAGATTTAAGCTAAATAGTACTGCATTTGATTAAATTTAAATCAATTTTTTGAATACGCATTTTCGATGCGGAGACCTTTCTTTAAACAAAGATGATACAATTTTTGGGTTTTGGGATTACTAATCATGTAAATATACATATGTAATATGAAACGATGAAAAACAGATTAAAAAGTGTACATACTGTTTTGATGGCATGCAGCATTGTTATGGGTAACAAATGTATAAATGTCCGGATTGTAGCTATGCGATATGAGAACTTGATGATAAGATAAACCACATAGAAAAAAAATCCACCCCTAATGAAATAGATTTCGAATAATAGCCAGAATTACGACTCAAATTTATAGT
>CADBQC010000036.1 GCA_902796745.1 uncultured Pseudomonadota bacterium | reverse complement strand
AGATTTCACACTGACTTTAAAGTTAAAAAAATCAAGATCTTCAAGTTTGTGACAGTTCATCAGTGCACTTTCGACTATTGCATCAACTGAAGGTTCACCGTACTTATCCAATATGCTCTTTTCCAACGAACCAGAATTTATACCAATTCTGAGTGCACTCCCACAATACTTTGACGCCTTGACGATTTCCTTAATGCCTTCAAATGGCGTATTACCAGGATTTATCCGCACACCTGCAACACCAGCATCAATAGCTTCGATAGCTCTCTTGTAATTGAAATGTATATCTGCAATCACCGGAATAGGAGAACGTTGAACTATTTCCCGAAGAGCAATGGTAGACTGAACTGTTGGGCAGGAAACTCTCACCAAATCGCATCCTAAAGCACTAACCTTTTCGATTTGAGCAAGTGTAGCAACAACGTCTTCGGTATTGCTGTTTGTCATTGTCTGGACTAGAATACCCTCCCCTCCTCCAATTTTCAGATTACCTACAGATATTTGCCTTCTAGATGCCATAAAACACTTCTCCGGTATATTGCTACGCCACTATAATTTCGCAATTTCATTCAGTTCATCAAGTTTTAAGCTAGCGCCACCAATCAGCACGCCATCTACTTCATCAATAGCTAAAATTTCTTTTGCATTCGATAAATTAACGCTACCGCCATACAGAGTTTTCATCCCCAAATAAACTTGCTTTATTTTAGATAATGTTTCAGAGATATCCGTCAAAGACGGAATATTTCCTGTTCCGATGGCAGAAAGTGGCTCATATGCAATAAAAATTTTATCTACGTTTGTCTCTAAAAACTCCTTTGTTTGAATGTCTATCAGCTTATGGTAACTCTCATCAACGCACAAAATTGCTTTCATCCCGCACGTAACCACATTCTTTAACTTTGCAAAGATATTTTGTTGAGTATCGAAATTCGATGTCCGGCGCCGTTCGCTATGCCCCACAATAACATATTTACAACCGAGTTCTGCAAGCATCTTTGCTGAAATTTCACCAGTATGCGCTCCAAAATCAGGATATACTGAGCAATCTTGAGCTGCAATTTGTAGATCCGGATTTTTAAAATGAGTATATGCAATGAAAACACTGGGAATTCCCAAGATTACACGTTCATCTAGATTTTGAGAAAACTCATCCACCAAGGATACATTTCCATTCATTTTCCAATTACCAACAATCAGCTTATTCATCGCAAACTCCTCTTAAAATGCTCATATGCATCATTGTATAGCCATTTTCGCCCAGCGTTACAATCAATTTCCACTGCCTGCTCACACAAATAAGGCTCTGTGCATAAACGTTTTGCAAATTCATCCAAAATTTCTTTTGAAATTTCTATTTCTTTATCAATAATTTGATTTTCATCTCTCGCCATTAAATTCCAAATTTGGATATTTCTGACGGGATTTATACGTTCACCAAATCCGTGATTTTCAGCAATCCAACAAAGAGAAAGAATAGCAGAGCAACCATCGTAAATAATTTCATTAGTTGAAGGGCTATTAGATGTACGGAAACAAATCAGGGTCGAACAATCTGCATTTTCAATAATTCTATCCGCTGTGCCAGAGATAGATATACCAATTTCTGGAATTTCAATCTTTCCATAAATGTCATTGTACGAAGGGTAAGCGTCAAAACTGCTTTGTTTCAAGAAATCCACCAGTAGCAATGCCTTATGGTATGCGAAGAAATCAACCTCTTTCAAATCCTCAAGAAATAACTCAACCTTTTGTTTCCTAAAATAGCTCTTTACTACCTTTTTTAAAAGATTCTTAATTTTTTTTCGCTTTGGAGCAAAGTCTTCTGGTTGCAAACCTAAAATGTTCTTAGCAAAAAAAGCGTACGGATCCCTAATCAGCAACTCAATGCTCCAGGCATCAAGTTCTTTTGGTAAGGTGAATTTCAGTTGCTCTGTCGGATTTTCCAGTCGTCTTCCTTCGTTTCCAGATGGTCTGGAATGCAAATAATTTAACGTTATCTCCGATTTTTCTGCAATTGTTTCGAATTTGGCTAAAATAGAACTTTTTTGGTTATTTCTACCTTCAGATTTTAGTGCTCTCAGAAGGTAAATTTTTTTACTCACATCAATCCCATAATAGAACAAGTTTTCCATAAAACTTGCATCTCGAAGCAAACCTAATTTTTTGCGCAGAGTATAATGTAACCAAAAGTACCCTGCCTCCCTAGGCTTCCACATATTTTCATTTAATTCGGTATATATCGTCACTTCATTTCGAGGAATTTTATAAATCTCTACTGGTGGCAACAACAAAACCTTATATGAAGTTTCGCTATCATCTGAGGAATTATTTTCAATAATGTCAGAAAGCTCTTTCACCAATTTATTTAATTCCTCTTTTGAGCAATTGTTAAAATTTTTATTCACATTTTCTATAACATCTTGTGATGGAATACCACCACCACAATGAGAAATATATTTTACTTCCTCTGCATCAAGTCTCATACTCAAATACCTAGAAAAATCTTGATTTGAGGAAATAATTGATATTTTTTCTCCATCAGATTCTTTGAGAATTTTTATCACTAATTCTATCTCATCATATATATCTGGGTTCTCAAATATAGAAACCTTTCGAAATAGATCGAAACTGTGTTGAGCTGGACTTGAAGTTGTTGTTCCATTCCATCGTGAGACTTCAACATCAGCAAGATTACGTTCCTTTAAAATTTCCTTCCAGTACTTTGTTACGATCAACAAAAATTGTGTACGTTGCTTCCAATGTTCTGGGAAAAAATTCAAAAATTCATGAGATAATTCCGAAAGATCAACTTTCAGATAATTCAGTTCATCTATGACATTTGCTAGATCTCTTGCTAAACGAACTGCCTCAACGATATCAGCATGCACACAATACTTTTCCACCAACTGGGATAAGATGGCGATACGCTCAATTTTGCTAATTCTATTTAAAGACATCGAGTATTATGCTAGGCGATTGTGCCTCAAAAAAGACCTTATACACAGCCTCACAAATTGGCAAGTTAACCCCTTTTTTATAAGCTAATTCAATAACCTGAGAAAGTGTATCATACCCTTCACAAGTTGAATTCTGCAAAACCTCATCAATTGATTTCCCTCGTGCACATTCCATACCGAGCAGAGTATTTCGTGAATTTATGCTTAAGGCAGTCATTATCAGATCGCCTAATCCACAGAAACCGTAAAATGTTTCCTTCTTTGCACCAAGCGCCATCCCTAAACATTCCATTTCAGCAATTCCCAGAGTAAGTAGCGCGGAATGAGTATTTTCCCCCAAACCTAGTCCATATGCGATACCCGAAGCAATTGCTATAACGTTTTTCATAGCCCCAGAAATTTGTGCACCAATCATATCGTCAATTGGCTTTAATTTGAATGTTTGTGTTGAAAGTTCATTCGCAAATCTATGAGCTATATCCATACTTTGAAATGCCATGTCAGCAACCGATAGCTTACCACTTGCCAGCTCAGTCGCAAAATTTGGCCCAGCAATATAACCAATCCTAGAGCCTGGAAGCGTTTTCTGAAATAAATCACAAACAAACGATGAATCCGGTAACAGTCCCTTTGAGCATACTATTACAGGAGTTCCATTTATCGACGATTTAAGTCCTTCAAGTACATCCGGAGTAGGTTTTATAGGCAAAACCCAGAATAAGTAATCATATTGGCGCATACCTAAATTAGCCGACACATCCAATGCAATATCTTCCGGTATTTCAAAATCTTTAAAAAATTCATTTATTCTGGTTTGCTTCATTGAAGCTACATGATCCTCGAAGCATGAAAAAAGAGTTACAGAAAAATCATGACGATAAGCAAATGCTAAAGCAGTTCCAAAAGCTCCTGCTCCCAATATCCCAATCAATTTGCTCTTTGTCGTTAACATGCTTCCTTCATTGTTACATCCGCTCTTTACCATTGTAATCGATGATATTATGAAAATTGCGTAACATCAAGTATTTCATCCTACGCCTGGTTTTTCACTGCACATTAACTATTTTTTAACAGTTCTTTCATAAACTCAACTCATTGAGTTTTATGGATATTGGGGAAATGTCAAAGAGAGGAATACTGTCACTAGTCGTGGCTGTCGCAGTACTTGGAACAGGTATCGCGATATTGAAAAAAGAAAAGGCAAACACAAATGATGCAAAGCCTGCTTCGGAAGCTATTGTTGAGATAAACATGAGCAAAAAAAACAAGCAAAAAGTTAATGCTAGCGAATTGCATAAGGATATATTGAGGCAAATTGCTTCGGGAAAAGAGACTATTTGTGAAATTTCGCCAAGTGATGCCGAAAAAGAGCTGGAAAAGAGGACAGGAAGCGATCTAGAAATAGATAAAAAACCAGCGAATGTAAAAACCTTGCCTTTTGAAATAGTAAAACTTATTGCTCGTTCTCCGGCTACGCTTGCTGGTATACAACCCCAAAAAGCGACAAATGAGCTTGTTAGAAGATATCTGTCTATAGATTTAACAGATCCTGATGATGTAAATTCAGCAATTCTCCTCGAAGCATTGCAACACAGAGGAGAAAAGAAAGCCATCGAAGATTGGGCAAAAAACGAGGATGCTGAAGCTGTTGAAGCTTTTCTAAAAGAGGAGGCAGACAAAGATCCATCGTCGATAGCAAATTTTGCACTAGGATTGAAAAAACTTGATAACGAACACGACATTGCTATGAATTATATGGATAGATATGCTAATCACGCGCATGGCGATGCATTTGACAATCCAGATGAAGAGAAGGCATACAAAGAACTTATAGATGCAGTAAAAAAGCTGAAGTAAACATTACCATGTTCAAAAAACATCCCTCTAGTTAATAAACTTGAGGGATATTTAGTATCGTAATACGCACAAAATTATTCCTCAGGCATATTGTCAAATATCGATTGATCCTTTTCTACTTCAATCGCCTTCTTGAGCACATCCTTCACCTGCTTTGTTACTGTTTCTAATGTCGCCAAATATTCCTTCCATTCTTTTGCCTTTTTCTGTATGAAATCTCTCTGGAATAGCAACGTTCTTTTTGCGCCATTCAATAAAGGAACGATGTTCTTTGCAACTTGGTCTGACTTCATCGAGTTATCTAAATCATCGAGTAATTTCTGCATTGAATAAACTGCATTTTCGAACCTTCGGTTAAATGTAGATTGATTCATATCTTTAGCTGTTTTTTCAAGTTTTTCTAAAATATTCTGCATCAAATGAAAAACATAATAACTTGGAATATTTGGCTTATCTTCGAACCTTGTTTTAGTGGCATCGATGAATGCAGATTTTACCATGACCTTTGTGATTTCATCTGAATATCTAAGCATCGGCTCAATTTTGTCATATATTTCTTCGGCATCGTTATACATAAGTGGTATGATGTTATTCCTGTTTTTCAGGGTTTCCATTATGGCAGAATTACCCCCAGTTATAATGTCTAGGCAACGCAGTAAAACTACCACGTCTTGTATATGAGGTATAGTTTCTTCATATCCTTTTAAAATCTCAATAAGTGCTATTATTGCCCTTTCAACCACATCTGGAGATTGAGCCATCACATCTTGGAACACTATTTTTCTTTCAAAAATAGAGTTCGATATACATTCGATAGTTGACTTATCTTCCTCGGGACACAAAGTTAGGATTTCCGGATAATGGTCAAAAATTTTCTCTAATTCATCTCTAGCTCCATCGATAATACGGAAATTTTTATCCATTATTCTGGGCATCACTTCTTCTGTTTCAGTATTTTTCGTTTCATTTTCTCGCAAAAATTTCGCAAATTGTTTCAGCATTTCTGCATTTTTCTCTTCAACTCGTTTACCATCTCCTTTTTGTTGCAAAATATCAGTATTCACAAAATCATGCCCATAAGAAGGAGACAATACAATCACAGATTTACCCAAAGCAAGAAGACATAAGCAAGTTATAAATTTTTGAGCAATATAACCACGCATAAATCAGAATTCTTTCGATAGCCTATATCCCTACATAAATATTACTGATATTTCGTTAATGAACAGTTAATCATGCTTTCTTCTTTTTCTTTGCCTTATGCTTTTTAGGATGAACCATTATCTCATCTTCGGATAATAAACATTCATCGTTATCCTTATAAAGATCATCGAGCATTTGATTAAAATTAGAAATAGCTTGCTTACTCGATATTATTATTTCATTATCGGCGTGTATAACATCCTCAAGCATTTCAGACTTGCCTATTTGTTCTGTCAAACTTTTTTTACATAGCTGCTCTTTGGGCTTTTGAGCAGATATCTTATAGCGATCAAAATATTTATCCATCAGTTGTCCAGCATACAAATCTCGAGCTTTAGCAGTATCTCCACCCATTACAACGACGAAAAGCCGTCTAGATTTACCTGCCTTATCATAACGACTCGCAGACACCATAAGGTTAAATCCTGATGCACATATATATCCTGTTTTTGCAACATCAGCCCCCTTATACCATTGAAGAATTTTGCAGTGCGTTGTATATTTTTTCTTTCCGTACGCAAATTTTTTAAGAGACAAATAATTCCGATATTGAGGAAAATCGCGAAAAAGAGCCATACCAAGTTTTGCCATATCTTCAGCCGTACTTGTTTGTTTCAAATCCGGAAGGCCTGAGGCATTTTCGAAATGAGTGTTTAGCATACCAAGCATACGACTTTTGTTGTTCATTAACCTGCAGAAGTTTCTCACGCTTCCTGCAAGACCTTCTGCTACAACAACCGCAACATCATTAGCCGACTTCACAAATAGAGCTTTTATAGCATCAGAAACCGAAATCTTAGCCCCCACTTTTAAACCAAGTTTGCTTGGAGCTTGCGCTGTCGCATATTTAGAAACTCTAAATTTTGTGTTTAAAGTAACTTTCTTGTTTTTAATGGCATCAAATAAAAGATATACCGTCATCATTTTCGTCAAGGATGCTGGATATCTCTTTTCTTTTGATTTATCGCTGTATAAAATTTTCTGACCATTGGTGTAGTCTATCACTATCGCAGATTTTTTTTCAACGAGCTTATTATCAGCCGTTTGAGCAAAGATATCCATGCCTATACTGTGTATAACAGCCAAATAAACCAAAATTTTAAAAAATAAATTCATTAAACACAAAAAATGCTAAAAAAGAATATTATATATTTCATATTGTATCACAGTAGCTCTTGACTACATAGGCAATTCTGATACGTTTTGTCAAACAATGAATTTTTAATGGATTGCGCATCATGTCAATAGAGAATATGATGGGAAAAACAATTGGATGGACAAGAGATAGAAAAGTGTAAGTATTGTGGGCATGTTGGGGTGTGAAAATCAGGCATTGTAATGAAGAAACAACGGTATAAGTGCATGGAATGCAGACATACGATGTGCGAAATTGATTCACAGACAAAGAAAGAGACGCCACGATTACTCTATACCTTGAGGGGAATGGATTTCGAAGAATTGCGAGAATTTTGACGCAAATTT
>CADBQC010000035.1 GCA_902796745.1 uncultured Pseudomonadota bacterium | reverse complement strand
TTATCGAATATTTCTTTGTATCGGCTAATGGCATCAGGAAAAACCTTTTTTACATAATAAAAAACAGCCTGTTCTGCAAAAGATGTCTGCCTTCCGGAATAACATTTCGGACAATTTGTGCCGGAACTGCGATGTAAAAGAGTTGCCTGGTACGGATGCCCCTCTGGGCATAACCACCATACACGGGTTGCCATACCATAAGTCACATCTGTCGGCTTCAATTCTCCATTTTTGGTGGGATGCCATTCAGCTGCCAGCTCTGGATGCGTAGTAGCCAAATCGTTAATACCCTTAACAACAACTTTGTTTTTACAACAAGCGCAGCCTCTTCCGTTTGCGCGATTGCTGATTTTTGCTTTATACCGATATCCACATTTTGCACAGATCCAATAAACTGACTCATTACTTTTAGGCCTGTATTCTTCAGGGCCTTTATCATTTTTGCTATAATCCCAATCTTCTGCTATGTCAGGGTAAGTGGTTTTCAAATCATTTATTCCTTTAATAAGTTTAGCCAATTAAAACACCACCCCATAGCTTTTGGGACTTAGCTATTTTACTTGGAGACAGAATTCAAAAAATCTTTAGCATCCACGCTGCCATTTTCGGCTGCTTTTTTGAACCAATAAACCGCTTCTACCGAATCTTTATCGACACCAAACCCAAAATAGTACATATAACCCAATGAAAACTGCGCATCGGCATGACCTTGTTTTGCTGCTTTCATATACCACTCAAAAGCTTCATCAATACCCAACCCGTTATAATACATCTCTCCAACTTCGTACTGTGCTCCCGCATGATTCTGTTCCGCTGCACATATATACCAGTCTAATGCTTTACCTAAGTCTCTATCAACACTAACGCCATTGGCATACATGTTACCTAGTGAATACTGGGCATTGGCGTTGCCATTTTTAGCAGCTTTCATGTACCAAGCTAGTGCCTCTTTTAAATCTTTATCAATGCCCTTTCCATTTAAGTACATGTCTCCGACTACATTTTGAGACATGGCATCACCATTTTCAGCAGCTTTTCTAAAGTATTCAAAAGCCTTCTTTAAATTCTCTTTACTTTTTTCAACACCTAGTCCATATTCATAGCAGAGTCCCAAAAAAAACAATGCATAGTCAGACCCAACTTCAGCTGATTTTTCAAATATTTTTATAGCCTTCTTGTAGTTTTGACTCGTACCATGCCCATAGTAATAACAATTTCCTAACGCATCTAAAGCTGATATGGTTAACATACGACCACTTTGAGAAATCAATCTTTTTACATTAACCATTTCAAGCTTAACTAGTAAATCAAAAGCCTTATTATAGTTCTTTTCGATACCATAACCATAATCATTATAATACAGCGTCCCTAATTCCATGATTGCTTTGTTTCTATGTTTTTTAGCTGCGATTTCATACCATTTGATTGCTTCTTTTATATCTTTTTCTACCCCATCAGCATACTGATAACAATCGCCTAATATTTCACTTGCTTTAGCATGATTTTGCTGTGCCGATTTTCTAAACCAATAAACAGCTCTCCTTCTATCTTCTTCAACTCCAGTGCCGTCGTAATAACAACTTCCAAGTTTATACTGTCCCTCAGCGTCACCCAATGATGCAGCTTTAGAATACCACTGAAAAGCCTTTTCGTAATCTACCTGATACTCTTTAATATCTTCGTAATCAAACCAATCATTATAACAGTCTCCAATTTGCACCATTGCTGGAGCATAATCTTTCTCTGCTGCCATTAAAAAAAGTTTATATGCTGTAATATAATCCGAATCACATTCTTCGTACATATTCCCCAATTTGTACTGCAACTCCGGCGTAGCTCTTTTTGCCAGTTGTAAGATGTCGTCTTCGTAAACAGTGGGATTTGAATCTTTAGTTCTTGAGGCGGGGTTTCTCCGTGTTCCTTCCGTTTTAGGAAACTCGATTCCACAATATGGACACCTCTGGGCATTGTCAGGGACAAGGCGCAAACAATTTGCACATTGAAAAGTAAATGTATCATCAGTATCCAAAAGTGAGCCGCAGTTTGGACAATGTATATGATAACCTTCGTATTCAAATCCGCATTTATCACAAGTTCCCAAGTACGTTCCCCCCTACAGCTTTCACTAGAAATATTGACAACAGAAAATTATAGTCCACTCTCCTCCAAATAATCTTCAATTGACATAGACAATACTTTTAACTCACCTAATGTTAATGTTGTCCCTCTTCCCATTCTTGTATGACTTTTATTCCATCTTCTCAAGTCATACTTTGGTTCTTCTCCATTAAAACTAACAAGATTTAACTCTAACGGCCACAAATCAGTTTTGTCTGAAATAGTACTAATTCTTTCCACAATTTTAAATTCGAAATCTTTTTTGTTACCTGCCATAATATCACCTCAATTAAATATTTTGCATCATTATTTATTTCCAACTTTTATAAATGATAGATTGTAATTTTTTTGAGAAAAATCATCTACAAAACGGCTTTTTTTATTGTTTGTACAAAACATGTACAAGCTTTGCCTAGCACGGGTCATTGCAACATAAATAAGATTGCGTTCAGTTGTTAGAACTTCCTCTAATTGTTCTTTATCAATCGAAGATAAAAAAAATGGATATACTCCTTCTTCAAAATACGGAACCAAAACATGGTCAAACTCTAGTCCTTTTGAAGACATTGCAATCACGAGCTTCACACCTGGCTCAAGTAATCGCCACTCAGGCTCATACCCTTTATCACGGAAAACTTCCTGGTAATCTATTTCTTCACTATCTAGAAGTGCCCTAATCTTATAATACTCTTTTCGCGTTTTACAAACTACACCGATAGTCTCTTCGTCTTCTAGAGCATTTTTTAATAAATCTTTTACAAAATTAACAAAAAATACCTCTTCCTCAAGTCGACTCTTAAACATATATAATACAGGCACCAAACCATCTGCATCAGGCAATACTGCTTCTGTAAGTTCATCTTTTAATTCAGCTTTTTTTCTGTTCAAAGCAGCTAAATCTTCTGCTAACGAAACGATTTGTCTAGTACTTCTAAATGACCTTTTTAATGATTTTGAAGCCCTTCCTTGAATATCGATTCCTGTTTCTTTCCAAGTAAAAGAGGTTTTATATATTTTTTGAGCCATATCTGCAGCTATGGTAATCGTTTTTTTGGTTATAGCTTTTAAAGCCCGTAACTTTCCTATAGTCAAGTCTTGCGCTTCATCAACGAAGACATGATCAATTTTAAACTTGTTCGGTATCTTGCCAGTATTATTGTTAATATATAGATATATTTCTGACCACGTATTAAATCGATTTTTTTTCATTTCCGCACAAAACAACTCATAAAGGCTCCAGACCATTTTTTTGTCATTATCTGAAGCAATTTTGACTTCAGATCCTCGTCCTTTTCTGCTTGTTTTTATATACTCATTTTCAGATAAAATACATTTTTCTTGAATCCATTGGAATTCTTCTAACCAAAAATCATTGCTTATGGTATAAAATCTATGCCTTTTTTTACATGTTTTCTTATGTGTTACCAGCACTT
>CADBQC010000034.1 GCA_902796745.1 uncultured Pseudomonadota bacterium | reverse complement strand
TATACCTTTATTTTCCTTTGAAAATACCCGCTTTCCATAACGCTTTACATCCACAAACTGCGCAAATTTCCAACATTTTTTATCTATCTAATCATCATTTACACAAGAATTAATATGCTTTTTATTTATCAGCTAGCCAATCCAGTTTTCAGGAATTATAGGTTAAAAATGGGCGCGATGTGCTATGTTTTTAATTTTACCACATCGCGCCCCTGAGCCTGTCAAGGTACGCTTCGCTCAGCTCCCTTTGGTCACAGACCTTCGGGCACTGACCTTGACAGGCCGGAATATTCATATTGCATATTCATAAAAACTATGTTATCCTATCCATAGGATGGTTTGATATTAGTTTTTTAGAAAAGGAGAATAAGTAATGTTAAATAGAAAGTGTTTATTCGGGGAAGGCTATATTTTAAGTATACTATAGGAATACTTATTGGTATTCAGTGTTGTGTGGTAAATGCTGAAGAGGATAAGGATTTTAAGTATTTCGTACACGAAACTAGTTGGCGTGCGTATGCAAGCTTAAAAGTAAATGATATAAGTGGCAATGCGTGGTATAACAGGCAAGATTATAATGAATCAATATATAAGGTCATTGCTAATGGAGTAGCAGATTGTGCTACGAAGGATAAAGAATTCAGCAAAGAAGTAGAAGAAAATGGTATAATTGAGTTTGAGGTAAAACCAGCTCAGTTAAAGAATGGGTATACGGCAGCGAATTGGAATGCACTAGTGCTGTATAATTTTTTGGCAGAAGCTATAAACGACAGTCTGCAAACTGGATTATACGCATCTGAAACAGTATCAGAGAAGTGTATTGAGGTTGTTGGTGAGCGAATTGCAAATCATTACAAAGACATTTCTGGGATAAAGGATTTAATAAACAAAGCAGTACAAGATATAAAACAATACTCAAAGGCATTGGGATTATATGCATATTTATACGGGTTGTGCAATAGCGAGAGCGGCTTTTATTCGAATGTAGAAATAATAGAAACTGCACCTGAAGATTTGTCGAAAAGAGTTAAAATAAAGGAGGCCATAATAAAAGGTTTAGATAAAAACAAAAAAAACTGAAGTAGCTGTTGTATATCAGGACAATGACACATTTGCTTATAAGATTTTCGGGAATAGGTATGTAACCCTGAACCCAGATATGTCTATAAAACGAAATATTACGGTTCAGGATCCAGAGTATCTATTATGTAATAGATGTGACGAACAAGATAGAGAATGGCTCAAGAACCGTCAGCGTATTGTTGCAGTTTTGGATGCAATAAAGGGATCACCGAAAATGAAACAATATATACTGCATTTTGATGGAGACGCAAAACTGCCTTGGGATAATATTTGGTACTACAAGTGGTACGTCGGCAGAACTTTATCAAATATGATAAAAGATGTGAATGCTTGTGATACGATGACTCTGCTAAGTAATATTGAAGAATGTATAATAAAGTATGATGCAATTGCAGAATTAAGGGCGAGGGGCTATACTCTCACAGAGCCATATGACGAGGAGTCGCGTGAACGAGAACAAAAAGAGTATGTGATACAACAACAAAAGAGTAAAAAACTGATACAAAGCAGAATAGAATCGCAAAGATACTACAATGTAATAGAACAATTGCTTGAGATGTTAAGCAAAGAATCAGGAGACAAGCTTGGTATTAAAGCACCATATACTTATCGCTTAAGACACAACAAGGATGCTGTTGAATACGGCTCCATGAAAGGGAGTGTAGAGCGCTGTACCTACATAAGAACAAGAAACAACGGATACTCAACAAAAGAACAAATCGAGGATCTATGCAAGAAGACAACATCGATTCAAAAAGTGCGACTAAGAAACGATTCCTGGAGTCAAGATGAGATAGTCAACACAACAGTAAAAGAGTGGTACGAAATAGAAGAATATCCCGACGTACTAATAACTATGATGGACTGCTCTGATGCAAAAGATGACAAAAAGAATCGGACTATAACGGAAACTGAATTTCAATTGGAACGCTCGTCCAAAGTAATAAAATATAGGCTTGTATCAGTAGTAACAAAAGATATTTCAACCGGAGAGATATACGCAGAGGAACGGTGCAATGATGATAACTGGATAGGGAATGCCCCCAATTCTGAGCGATACAAGTTTGAAGAAAAATCAGACACCAAATTAAGGCTGATGGCAATATATGAATTAGAAAGAGACTGAAACCATGTCGATAAGATTGGTGTAACGTAAAGAGAATTGAGTGGATGACTGACTGATGGAAAAGTGTAAGTATTGTGGGCATGTAGGTGTGTGAAAATCCGGTGTTGTGCGAGGGAAACAAAGGTATAACTGTCCGAAATGTAGACGTACGAGAATAGTTCTCGAGAAATTTACAGGTAAGGACTGACAGGTCGCAATTAGTCTCTATCTTGAAGGGGGGGCAGATTTCGCAGAATTTCGAGAATTATGAGTAAAATTTTTAATAAAAATTATCGATATCAGACCAACAATGAATTGGATAAAAAGTGCTGGATTAAAGGTTGGGTCTGAGAAAACACAACAGGAAAAAGTAGAGGTTTTGGAGATGAATAAAAATATAGAGGAAAAAATGCGCATTAGTGCGTTTGAAGTAGGCTCTGGGAAAGCCTCAGTTTTAAGAAAATTAATCTAAATATTGTATGTAACGAGAGTGCCTGCTTGAATGCAAATATCAAACACGTAGCGAGCAAATCGAATACCT
>CADBQC010000033.1 GCA_902796745.1 uncultured Pseudomonadota bacterium | reverse complement strand
TCCATAGTTGTAACAAGAACTATTGAAAATTTAGGTATGACCATGGCTCTTTTCGCTAGTTTCCACATCAATGTTTCTATTGACGAATTAACTGCATTGCTAATGTGCCTCTATCCCATTTTTTACTACCGACTATGAGTTCATCGTTTCGAAGAAATCGTCATTTGTCTTGCTATATTTAAGTTTCTCAAGCAGGAATTCCATTGCTTCAATCGTTCCCATTGGATTGAGTATTCGACGCAAGATCCACATCTTAGACATCTTACTCTTGTCCTTTACCAGCAATTCTTCTTTACGCGTTCCAGATCTATTAACATCTATTGCTGGAAAAACTCTCTTGTCTGACAATTTACGGTCTAAAATGATTTCAGAGTTTCCTGTCCCTTTGAACTCTTCGAATATGACATCATCCATTCTTGAACCAGTTTCAACAAGGGCTGTAGCAATGATTGTCAAAGAACCGCCTTCTTCGATATTTCTAGCGGCGCCGAAAAACCTCTTTGGTTTTTGAAGTGCATTGGAGTCTACACCTCCGGTGAGGATTTTTCCTGAAGTCGGGACAACTGTGTTATAAGCGCGAGCTAACCTTGTTATTGAATCAAGAAGAATTACGACATCTCTCTTATGTTCAACAAGACGTTTCGCTTTTTCTACGACCATCTCGGTAACTTTTACATGGCGTGAAGCTGGCTCATCGAATGTTGAACTTATAACTTCACCGTGAACCGACCGTTGCATATCTGTCACTTCCTCAGGACGCTCATCGATCAGAAGCACTATTAAATAGACGTCTTTGAATTTTTCTGTAATAGATTTTGCTATTGTTTGTAACATAACTGTTTTTCCAGTACGTGGAGGTGCAACTATAAGTGCGCGTTGTCCTTTACCGATCGGAGCCACGAGATCTATAACTCGTTGTGTAAAATTGTTATCCTTTCCCGGGTGTTCTAGCTCAAGATTTAGCATCTCTTCAGGATAGAGAGGCGTTAAATTTTCAAATGTCGTACGTTTTTTAATATTTTCAGCGTCTTCAAAATTTACTTTTTGTATATCCAAAACAGAGGAATACCTTTCTCCCTCTCTTGGTGCTCTAATTTGACATTCAATTGTATCGCCAGTTTTTAAGCCAAGCTTTTTGATAAACGAAGGTGCTACATAAACATCGTCAGAGCCGGGAAGATAATTTGATTCCGAAGATCTTAAATACCCGAATCCATCCTGAAGCACTTCAAGTACTCCGGTGCTAAAGATTGGTATATCAGCTTCAGAAATTTTTTTCATTATCGAAAAAACTAATTCCTGTTTTACCATTAGATGCGGATTTTCAACGTTGTGCTCAACTGCACATTCTAGCAAACTAGCTAAAGATTTCGATTTTAATTCTTGAAGATTCATATTTTTTTATTCCTATTTACCAAAGCAGACGCCGTGCGTCCCAAAACTGCGCTTTTAACCTTATCTCAGAAAAATGCTTTTTCTATCGCGTCCTGCGACATAAGACTAATATACCGTTTTTTCCCATAAAGTGAAACATTTTTTAAAATATTGAAAAAATGTTTTTGTTAATACTCATGCCACTTAGTACTTGATGTACGAGATACGTAGTTTGTTGTGATTGTGAAAAATAATTTTAGTAAAGTTTAGTTAATGTTGTTAGCCACAATAATGCATTATACTTCTGTCAAATAACATTAAAGGAACTCAAATTGAAAAAGATAGCCTCCGACTTCAATTGGTAGATTACTTGCTAAACATTTTACTCATAATTCTCGCAATTCTTCGAAATCTGCAACCCTCCAGATACATCACTCTTCTCCCGAATACTTCATTCTACCATCCGTTTCAGCTTGGTTCTTGTTACAATTTTTACATCTATACCGCTGTTTGCCATTAAGAACTCCTGTTTTCCATAACGCTTTACATCCACAAACTGCGCAAATTTCCAACATTTTTTATTCATCCAATCACACTTTATCTGCAGATTAACATATCTTTTATTTATCAGCTTGCCAATTCCACTCTTTGTAAGATTCAAATCGCCATTCATGCAATAATTGCTATTATATTGCATTGCCAGCTTTTCAACCTCCGAATTTCCCCCTTGCCCAAGTTCAGAGAGAAGTGAGACAACAAGAGCCTCCGGCATTATATTTAGAGTATGTACACCAATGGGGTTAGCTCACTCAAGGAAGAGTGTGGGCAATAGAAATT
>CADBQC010000032.1 GCA_902796745.1 uncultured Pseudomonadota bacterium | reverse complement strand
GTACTGCCTGTGCTAACGATTTTATCTGTGAGTTTTATCAGATTTTATTCCCAAAACTGTTATTTGGCTATTTATCAATCCCTATATTCCATACTTGCCTACCTTGTCTCTTTCAGAGAAATTAGTCGAAATCTAATGTTAAATTAAAAATACTCCCAAAAAGCTTTTATGCCTCACACCATTCGTGATAAGCAACTTCCAAAGAATCAGTAGCCAACTGAGCTCGTATATCCTCCATAAGTCGGTTCATCGTACGAATATTATGGATTGAAATTAGTGTGCCCGCCAAGACTTCCTTGGCTTTTAACAAATGATGTATATATGATTTTGAAAGATTTTTACAGGTGTAGCAATCGCAATCTGGGCTAATCGGCGAAAAATCATGCGAAAAAATTGTTCTGTTCAGATTCAGGTGCTTATGAACAGCATCATCCAGATATTTTTTCTTCACGATAGCAGCGCCATGTCGCGCAATTCTCGTCGGCGCAACGCAATCAAATGTATCTATTCCGGATTTTACTCCATTAAAAATATCTTCAATGCCACCAATACCTAGCAAATGGACGTAGCGAGATTTATCCAGCATCTTGCTCGTCATTTCAACAACTTCATACATTTGCGATTTTGTTACTCCCAAGGAACCTCCAATCGCAAAACCATCAAAATCATTTTCATTGGCAAAATTTGCACTTTCCTCACGTAATTCTTCAAATACTCCTCCCTGGATTACTGCGAGCAATGCCTGCGAACCATCTCCTTGAGACTTAAAGACATCTAAACATCTTTTTGCCCAACGTTTGCTCTTTTCCATCGCATTCGTTGTGTATATCTTATTAATGTGGTATGGTGCACATTCATCAAAACACACAATTATGTCTGCTCCTAAGTCCATTTGAATTTTCATAGATAGCTCTGGAGTTAACATCACCGTTTTCCCATCAATATACGACTTAAACTGCGCGCCGTCTTCCGTCAATTTCAAAAGAGTTTTTTTGCTTTCCAGTTGTTTTGCTCCTTTGATTTCAGACCCAACACTGCCATAACCAAGGCTAAATACCTGAAATCCGCCAGAATCAGTAAACATCGGTTTATTCCATCCAGTGAACTTATGCAATCCTCCCGCATTTTTTATCAATTCACTACCCGGTTGAAGCATTAAATGGTAGGTATTTGCCAAAACAATTTGAGAACCAGCTTCTTCAACCTGAGCCATAGTTACCCCCTTTACATTGGCTTTTGTCCCGCAAAATATGAACCCAGGTGTATCTACTATACCATGAGGGGTATGCAAGCGCCCAAGTCTTGCAGAGGATTTTTTGCTTTGAAATAGAATTTCAAATTTTAACATTTCGAAAAACACAAAAACCAAGTGTACGCAAATTATAGCAAAAAAATCATAAAATAAGATGTTTTTTTGCAAAATAGGTTATGAGAATTTTGTTATCATTTTATACATCTGCAAGTGTTCTATGACCTATACATAGGAAGCATACTAAGCATTATCTCACCGGCGCCTGCTTTTTATCTGACTGTATTCTATCCGATTCAGATTTTTGCGCACTTCTATCAATCTTTCCGTATTTGGTTAAGGTGGGGCAATTTTATTGTTAATCCCCAATTTTTTTCAAATATTGGAAGTCGAGCTTCACAAAGCAAACAAAAACCATCGAAACTGCATATTCAGCGGTTTTATACCAAGATGACTAGGACATTATTCTGTAACTTCTTCTTGTAGCACGACATTCTGCTCTTGTGCTGTCATAATTCTAACTGGGATGTTAACAGCAACTTCTGGATGCAACACTACTCCTACTTGATATGTTCCTATAGCCTTGATCGGAGTAGCTATTCTCACTTGCCCTTTCGATATCTTACATCCCTGCTCCGCGAGTCCTTCAACGATATCTGATGGACGCACAGAACCAAACAGGAACCCAGAATCGCTTGCTTGCCTGGTCAAAACGAGCGAGATCTGCGAAATTTTTGTAGCAAACTTCTCTGCCTCATTTTTCAATTTTTGATTATTTGCCTCAATTTCAGCTTTCTTTGCCTTAAAATACTCTAAATTAGCTTCTGTGGCTCGTAATGCCTTTTTCTGAGGCAACAAAAAATTTCTTGCGAACCCGAGTTTTACATCAACCACATCGCCAATAACCCCAAGTCTCTCAACTTTCTCTAACAAAATTACCTGCATTTCAAAATCCTAAAAAATTCAACAAACAACACTACGTCGCACCGACACACTTCCTATATAATAGCAACTTCACTAAAAAAGTCTACATAAATTGCAATAGATATCCGAGTTATCTATTAACACTTTTGTCCTAACTTATTGAAATAAGGAAGGCAATTGTGTTCGCATTCCTAGTTGCAAACTTAGTTTTGGCTATGTACATTCAGTCTTTTTTAAGAACTTCTTGATTTCACAAAGGTGCTTAACTGGCATCATCACAAACGTCTGTATTTCATAATCTCTCGCCATATCTCGTCCAGAGATGCTGGTCAAGAGCAAAAATATATTCCCGTTACGCCAATATTTTCCATCATTTAAAGGATTTATAGCGATGGAAAAACAACGCAAATACGAATATATCCCAAACAAATGAAAGCCAATATATTATCTCTGCATAATGAAGTCTGACATTACAAAACAGAATTATAATTGGCGCTACTACTATGCCCCCACAAAAGCGATATATTCAAAATGATGGGAAATTTTTTATCGCCAGCGGAAAGAAATATTCCCCAAAACACTTCTGAACAAGATTCAAGCACAATGCTAATCCAAATGAGCTTTAAAATAATACTGATTGATCGGTATAAATGTGCAATACCCACATCCATTCTATCCATGCAAAAGAAAATACTTTCGGGAAACTCCACAAACAGAAATAACAGCAGACAACTTAATACCCAAACGAAGGACATAAAACATATCAACAATTTTTTTTATCATTATCGCGCCCCCCCCTAAACGATAGATTTCCACCATTTTAGCGATTTATATCTGTGGTAGAATAAGGTGATAACGCCAACATCCCAAAGGATAGAAATATAATATATCGTCTCTGCCGCATAAAGTTTTCCCATGAAGAACAAAACAACTGATGGAATAACAACGATTGTATAAAGTAACGATAAACTCACAACCATTGGATATTTCGTATCCCCACCTGAAAGGAATATGCCCCAAAATACGCTGATACACGATTCAAACGCAATATTAACCAGAATAATTCTG
>CADBQC010000031.1 GCA_902796745.1 uncultured Pseudomonadota bacterium | reverse complement strand
GCGCTACTACCTTGCCAGATTACACCCCGAAACTAAGGGCTACAGCAAATTTATACAAATGCTAGAGCTATCAATTGCCCTGTTTCTGCATAGCAGAATGCTTCTTTGTTAATATACTTGCCAATCCCATACAACTTATGCATTTGACACTTAAGTAAAGGTGTGGGACAATACCTTATGCGGATAAATTGGAGATTTTGAAAATGAAGGTTGCAAATTCTGTGAAAACGTTAAAAAGCAGGCATCGTGCATGCAAAATGGTAAAACGCAAAGGGAGGCTTTATATAATAAATAAGCAAATTCCTAAATTCAAAGCAAGACAGGGCTAATTGCGAACTTTTGCTATTATTGTTGCTGCGGGATATGGACAGAGGTTTGGCGGTAAATTTCCCAAGCAATTTTGTCCAATAGGTGGTTTTGTGCCATTGGAACAAAGCATCGAGCTGTTTCTCTCATGCGAGTTTATATCTGGTGTGATTTGCGTAATTCCTGCAGGGTATTTGAATGTTTATACTGAGTTGGTAGCAGGAATTTCGGATGTCAGGTTATTGCCTCCTGTGTTTGGGGGAAATACCAGGCAAAAATCGGTGAGTTGTGGTCTTGATGCAATAGCGGAACACAATCCTGATTACGTTATGGTACACGATGCTTCAAGGTGCTATTGTCGTCGTGATCTTTTGTCACGCATACATGAGCGTGTTAGGTTTGGTTCTGAGGCGGTTATACCAGTTATATCTCCAGTAGATTCTGTGCGCTATGATGATATCGCTGTGTCGCGAGAACGCGTAAAATTGGTTCAAACACCACAGGCTTTTAAGTACGATACGATAAGACGATTGCATAAAAAGTATGCGGATAAAATGGTAACGGATGATGCCTCTTTGTGTGACATAGATGGCGTGAAAGTTGATGCAATCGAAGGCGACAGGAGTAATATCAAGCTTACCTATAAGTCAGATATTGCCTTTGCGACATATCGAACAGGACATGGCTATGATGCGCATAGGTTTTCCTCTGACCCAAAACGAGAACTTTATTTGATGGGGGTTAATATCGAAGGATATAGTGGTCTTGAAGGGATATCAGATGCTGATGTTGGTGTACACAGCTTAGTTGATGCAATTCTTGGAGCACTTTGTCTTGGGAACATAGGCGACCATTTTCCTGAGCACGACCCTAAAAACAAGGGGGTTCGCTCTCTAATTTTTTTAGAACATTGCCGAGAGTTTTTGACCCAAGCAAGTGCTGATATTGTTAATATTGATACGACAATAGTTTGTGAGGAACCTAGAGTGTCCGGATATTCGGAGAATATGAAAAAAGTTATTGCGGATTGTTTAAAAATCGATCGTTCAATCATCAATATCAAAGGAAAAACTAACGAAGGCATGGGGTTTGAGGGACGCAGAGAAGGGATTTCCGCTACAAGCCTAGTCACTATAAGGATAATTCAATGATAGAACAATTTTTACCGCCAAATTGGCAATTGTTGGAACATGGGAAACGTGCTTACGCTCATTCTCATATGGTGGCAAATGTGGCGCAAAAGATATCCTCACATACAACTGAATTAGATGCTAATAAAGCATATGAATATGGACTTATGCATGATATTGGCAAATTTTATTTGGGTAAATCTGAACTCTATAAGCATCCTAGAGTTGGTTATGAGCTTCTGATAAATGCATATCCGGATGTCGCCACTATTTGCTTAACGCATCCGTTTCCAGATTTCAGTAATTACGAACATGTTTTAAGTTATCATCACGAAGATGAAAACGAAGCTAGAAAGGTTTTTGAGTTGCTAGGTACGATTGAGAAAAATATTTACATTGAGTTGATACAATTTTGTGACAAAATTTCCAGAATGGATGATTACATAAGGTGGGAAGATAAGCTACAGTGGTATCTCAAAACTTATAATCTAGACTCTAACAAGATAACAAATCAGTATTCAAAACATCTCATAAAAATAAAACAAAAACTCGATACGTTAACAAATATGGATGTGTACAATTTGGTTGGGATTTAATACAAACTTACATCTGCATAGACACCGAGTTGCTCTGTTGTTAAAATCAAAGTAACTTGCACTGCATTTGTTAACGTACAATGTCATCGGGAATTCTTCAGCTACAAAATATAGGGATAAAATTTCAGTCTGGTGATTTTTTTATCGAAGTTTTGAAGGATGTAAATTTTTCAATACATGTTGGAGAAAGTGTAGCATTACTAGGACAAAGTGGTAGCGGAAAATCTACCCTTCTGCAAATTGCTGCTCTTCTCGAACAACCGACATCTGGTTCTGTCATTATGAGTGGTGTAAATATTCAAGATACATCAGAAGAAAAACGCACAAAATTGCGCCGAGAGAATCTTGGTTTTGTTTATCAATTTCATAATCTTCTGCCAGAATTTTCCGCTTTAGAAAATGTCATGATTCCGCAACTAATTTGTGGGGTAAAACGAAAGGATGCAGAGCAAAAGGCGAAAAACTTACTAGAGCAGGTTGAACTCAGTCACCGACTTGATAAAACTCCCAAAACTTTATCCGGTGGTGAGCAACAAAGAGTGGCGATTGCGCGTGCTTTGGCAAATTCTCCCAACCTAATAATCGCGGACGAACCAACAGGCAATCTAGATCCTCAAAATGCTGAAATTATATTTAATTTACTGTTAGAGATCGTTCAAAAAAATAAAGCATCAGTACTTCTGGCAACGCACAACGTTGAACTCGCAAAAAAACTATCTCGCATAATTTTACTAAATAATGGAACTTTGTCTTCCTTAAATTAGCAACAAATTTAAGCAATCCAACTCAGTAAAAGCCCCAATTTATGACTAGCATCGTCAAAACTCTCTTATTGTAACCCGAATTGCGGATAAGGAGATTTTTGGAGAAACGGAGATGTGGCTTAAAGGGTTGAATAACATAGCTTGCGAGGCAGGAAAG
>CADBQC010000030.1 GCA_902796745.1 uncultured Pseudomonadota bacterium | reverse complement strand
CATTGTAAAATCTTTTAAAATTACTGATTTTTCAGTGATTTTACTCCAATTTCTCTCCTAAGAAAACCTGCTTATCCGCAATTGGGGTTAGCGTAATGTATTTAATATAAATTTTTTTTGTGAAGATGTAGTTCCAAAACTGAACAGTTTTGGCAATATATGCGAAATCCTGTGGCAAAACAACTCCCAATCTATTTTCAATTTCCGCAAACAATATTTTATCTTTTATTTTTTCATCATGAAACGTCGTTCCTAAATCTATAGCTTTTTCACACAATTTCTTAAGATTATTTTCCATTTTCCAATATCTTCGTAATAAATTGGTTTATAGATTGTCTAATTCTTGTCCAATTTCCTCCGTGGTGTTCGACAGGATATTCCGGATTTTTGCTACCATATCCATACTTGCTATGAAGCAATTTCGAATACTTGGTATGAGTGGTCTTAGAAAGGAAGACGAGATCTCCATCTGCATTCTGCATTACATGGTTCTGGTTGACACTTTGTATATCATAACCAACCGGAGGTCATTTTTGTTTCATTCTTGCAATATTGGTCAATCCCGCATATTGTCCTTCTGTTTCGTGTATATAATATGGATCAAATTCATTCCCAACATGCACATTTCTTATTAATCCTGTTTTTGGATCCGTCCATTTATACCTATTGAACAAAATTTCCATTTCTTTTGCGACCTGCTTTTCAGCGATTGGCAACTTTCTTGTTATCATTCGGCTGTATAGCTTCGAAATAAAATTAGGTTTTAGAACCGGCATTGCTCGAAGAGCTTTGTAATTTGTTCAGCTTATAGCCTATATACCCAACAGCCCCTCCCGCGCCGAAAGCTTGAACAACAGCCAATTCATCGCCAATTGCTTTCTTCTGAGTTTTCACAGCATCGCCGACCGTAGCTCCTTTATCGTACGCTTCAAAACCAGCCAAACCGCTTGGAATAACAAGCTCGCCAGCGATGTATCCAACGGTATTCATGACACCGATAGCAGAATCTGCAAATTTGCAGAATTCAGCACCAACCTCCACAAGATATTTCTTAGACACAGCTGAACAGTTCTGAAACAACGACTTGTCTTGTGCCGCCAACTTCGCTGGTTCAAGTTCGTGTTTGTACTCCAATAAAGCCATCTGCACTTCCTGGAGCGAATTTTGTGAAATAGCCAGCTTTAGTGATAACACTTTGTTCGACTTTTCTCGTTGATGTGTTTTCAAAGTTTTTTCATGCTTTTTTATAGCCTGCTCTAGTTTTTGCCGCGACGTTTCAAATTTTTGTAGCTTCGAATTTACTCGTTTATAAACGGTTTCAATTTCCTTCGACTCTGCCTCTGCTTGTTTCATAGAGTCCCATTCGGCAAGGCGTTGGGTTATGAACTGCACTCGGATGCTACGGAACTCGTCGATTTGCCCCATACATGCTATAAGTTCTCCGAAAGATGGGTTGAATACTTTGCGTTTACGAGAATGTTCTGACGGTATATTCGCATTCAGTATCCTCTCCGAAAAAACAATACAAGGCATTTGTCTTACAGCTTCAATCATCGTAATGCCCGAAAACAGAAAGTATAATTATTTCATTTGTACGTATTTCGCAAACTATCCTATTTTTTCTATCAATACGTCGTGACCACACTTTTCGATTAACTAAGCATTACGGACGAACCGGGGAGTGAAATGATAATCCCGGAAATAGTTGAAAGAAGTTTGAAAATTTTGGAAATACAGCTAGAGCAGCAACGTAACTTACGCATAAAAAGTGATATGAACTTTAAGCCAGATATTCTACGCATTTGTGAAGCGTTGTTCCTTTTAATTGATGAAAATGCGAGTGCAACGGAAATTGCAGATTTGGCTTACTCGACATATAAACAAGTTACAAATTGTTCTGAAAGAGTCCAAAAATTTCTGGGTGATTTAAGTATGAATAAATATTCTGAGTTTGCAATAAGTAATTCCGAGATTGTTAATAGAATCATTAACATTTTGGTAATGGAATTAACAAAGATATAAGTCATGTGCCAATAGTAATATATCGAAAACGTGAAGGTAAAATTGAGAGATAAACAAGGAGGTTTTACATGCATATAGAAAATGAAATGTTGCCAGAACCAGAATATAAATTAGAAATGATCCCCTTGTCAGATGAAGCTAGACAAAAGCGCAGATTTCCAATGTCAGATCCAGAGATTGGACATAGATCGAAAGTCGGTGAAAAACCGACTTTTCTTCAAGGGGAAGAGTATCCAATTTGTCAAAGCTGTGGTTCAAAGATGACGTTTTATGCTCAGTTAGATGCGATAGGCGATGGATTTGATATTGCAGATTGCGGATTAATATATGTGTTTTATATGTGTTTATTTGCTTTGATTGTTATGAAACAAAATCCTTTATACGGTCATACTGATACGACGAGATATGTAGACTTTTTCTGATATAATTAGCTTGTAGTGTCGAAGATAGTGATGACTGGATGATATCTGTTGGCTTAAGTAAAAATCTTGAAAATCAAGTAAACAATGTATCAAAACTTTTGAATATTTCGAAAGATATATTTATCAAAGAAGCTATAGAAAATTACCTCGAAGATAGGATGGACTATTTGGATGCAGTAAAAATTTTATCTGAAGACAAGGATTGGCACTCAATGGACGAAGTAATGAACGAATTTAAAGATGATTTACAAGATTGAGTTTTCAGATACTGTTATAAAACAGCTAAAGAAATTAGATAGAATATCAAGACAACAGATATTACAGTGTATTAAGGAAACGGTTTTGCCTCTGGATAATCCAAGAATGTTAGGCAAACCCTTGAAAGGTACCTTGAACGGGCTTTGGAGATATCGAGTAGGAAACTACAGGATAATATGCAAGATTTACGATGAAAAATTTCTTGTTTGTGTTTTTAAAGTTGAACATAGACGAGATATTTACGAACGATAAATTCACGTACGTTACCTTTAGCTATAACATCACACGAAATAGAAATCAATATAGCCATAATATTAATTAAGTATAGTTTCCAAGAATAAAATTTATAATAAATTTTATTGTAAATAGATTAAGAAAAAATAGTATAAAATGACTTTTTTCTGTTGCAAAAGCAAATTTGTTACTCTAGAATAGATTTGTGGTGAAGTGATAAGGATAAGTGCTTATCGCAAATATTTTTTTGGAGGTTTTTTTTGAGATGAATTTGACCAAATCAATTTTATTAAGCGCGACAGTATTAACTACAGGACAAATTGCAAATGCATCTGATAAGCTCATATATGACCTTTATTGGCAGAAATCCGGAGAATTTATTGATAACATTTTCGCTTATGCAGTAGATCAATATAATTATAAAGAAACTCAATATAATTATGAAGAAGCTCAACATAATGCGCCGGCAGGCATTAAATTAGCAAATCGGAAAGTCAACCATCCCGTATTTGGAGAAATGTATGTCATTTCTCACAAAGATGATATTGATTACTATAATAGCAACATAACCGAAGATACGACGGAAGTATTAGTTGATAATTTCTTGAAGTATGTAGTTGAAATATCTCTGTGGGGCATAAAACAAGATGAATTACGAGATGCCCTATTGAAAATGGGATCAACTAAAGTTGGGATGAATACTTTAAAAGTTATCACATCGAAATATATGCAACAACATGAAAAATATAAAGAATTTTATTATAAAAATGAAGCGATTCTTGAAGAATACCTTAACGCGGATAAAATAATAGAGGAGATACATGGCGACATTGACAAAGCAAATAAATCGAAGATTAACAAATCTAAGGAGCTGAAATTAATCGATAAACAAATAAAGTCCGAAAAATTAGAATTACCTGTGTGCTTTTTTAGTAATCCTATGGGTGAGAACTTTGATCGTGACCTGAGCAAGAATCATAGTGAACTATATAACAAATTCAAGAAATACCACAAATTACAAAAACAATTATCAAAAATATCCAAAAGCTCCACACAAGACACGGCAGAGAAAAAACAGATACTAGAAAAAATAATGGCATATGACAACTACACGCGTGCATCATACAAAATATTCAAAGAAATTTTAGGAACAGTGCACAGAGAAGTGGTAGAAGATATATATAAATACGCATACTGGAAAAGAGAAAAGTTACTTTGTAAACAATTAAAAGGCAAGGAAACTTTCGACAAAGAATACTATAAGAAAGCAAAACGTAAAATAAAAAGAATATTAAATTCATATGAAGACAAAGAGGCTTTTAAAGAGGACACGGATAAAATTATAAAGAAATTAGAGAATACATATGAAGACCCTGAATATAATCTTGAAGATTATGAAAAGGAATATCTCGTTATGAAACAAAGACAAGTAGAAAATGAATCTTCAAATATCAATAAAAGAATAAACGACTTAAAACTAGAAGAATTCAGTATAAGGTTATCACAACAAAGGAGTTACAATTATCTTTATCCGGAATTTTGTAAGATCCTAAAAGAGCATGACCGAATCAACACAAAAGCAATAGATGAATTTATCATCGAAAAATTTGAACAAGATACGTTGGACCGGAAATTCAAGGATATTGCACGAAGACTAAAGTTAGCATTTCAATGCAAGCAAAGTGAGCATTCCAACGATTTATCGTATTTCATCAACAAATTACACTTTGAATACGAACCTCTAGAAAATAATTATACCTATGGATCTTATACTAATATAATTACATTAGGCAAGGAGCAAAAATACACAAACTACAAAATATCGGCTGACAAACAGATAATTTCATCAAGAGAAAATGAAGATACATATCATTCAATAATATTCGACGATACAAATGATGGAACTCAGCTAAATGCCATTCAACATGAAATAATACATTTTAAGGATAAAATGACGAGCTACTTGCTTGGCACCAAGAAAACAAAAATAAAGAACCTCGGAAGCTCAATAAAACTCACAGATACATTCAAAAACAACTTTAAAAAAATAAGTAAGAACGCAGAAAATGAAAGCATAATGAAAAAAAACATGACGCACATTCTGGATCGCATATATGACAACACTGTAGAAATGGTATGCATGTATGGGATACTATATCATAACGGCACATTCTTTTTTGACCCACTAGATGAAGCACTTGCTACAGCTGAAAAAGATATGTTTCATTCAACTGATAGTATCGGCTCGATACAAACGGTTCGGACAGGACATACAGTATCGAAAGGGGATTTGGGCATTTTATACAAAGCACTCGACCAAGCTACAAATATATACAGCTGGTATTTCAATCCTAAATTACGCAATTTAGCTGATTTATAAATAAGTCAATCTAATATAATAGTGGATGCTTTAAGGGAATCAGGTGTGCTTTCTTTCCTTTTAGCATTCATTTTGTCTTGACCTTCCTATATCCGAACGTAACAATTGTTCAAGTTCAAACAGAAGTGAGACAAAAATGGCCTCTGGAATTATACTTAGAAATATACTCCAATGGAGTTAATCCGTGCAAGGAGGCGTGGGGGATTGGCAAGCTGGTAAATAAATGATATGTTAATATGCAGATAAATCGTGATTAGATGAGTAAAAAGTGTTGGAAGTTTGCGCAGCTTGTGGCTGTAAAGGCTTATGAAAATAAGGTAAGTATATTAATAAAAAAGTTCTCTGCTATGTAGAAGCAAGGCGAGAAGTGCTTGCTAAAAAATGTAGGCTTGGGGTAAAAATCCATATCACTGGGATTCAATAATAAAACTGATCGGTAAGGATATAGGCGATTGCGTCACAAGCGAGAATGAATTTAAAGACAAGAGATTTTCAGTATCCCTAACCAATTATAAAATAAAGTAATTTTGCATTAAATAGCAAAAGTAAAGATGCGGATACCATATCGATTGCCTTGGAATAACAACTCGTTTTTCTGTAAAATCGTACTAATCGCCTTCGTATTATTGAATTTTTACTTTCAATTAAACAAGTTTCTGACTTACTTATTACATGTTTATTAGATAATTTTATCTTTTTATAATCAAAATTTCCATCAGTACATAATATATTTATTTTAATTTTTAGAGCTAACCGCCTATACGCCTGCAAATCTCGTGTCTCTGTCACCT
>CADBQC010000029.1 GCA_902796745.1 uncultured Pseudomonadota bacterium | reverse complement strand
TAAGGATGAGGTCGGCAGTTCGAATCTGCCCAGCAGCTCCAAAAAACAAGCACCCCAACTGGGGTGCTTGTTTTTTCGTTTTTTGGAGTAGGTATTCGAACTGCCGACCTCATGCAAAGCACGTCAAATTCGCGCCGGATGGCGGCCACAGCGCGGCAGACATCCGGCAGTTCGAATCTGCCAAGCGTCTTTCATATCATTTCTTGATTCTTGTTATATATTATGCTATATTTGACTTAGCTTTTGGTAGATGAAGGGTAAGTGAAGAGCATGAAATACATTGCATTTGACGTTGAAACGCCCAATTGTCTGAATAATCGAATAAGTTCGATTGGTATTACAACTATTTCTGAAAGTGGAGATATTAAAACACAAGAGATTTTAGTTAATCCTGAATGTGATTTTAATGAGAGGAACATTTTGCTGACAGGTATTACACCTGAAATGGTGAAAACTGCTCCCGTTTTTTCAGAAGTATGGAATGATATTTCGCATCTTTTTGAAGACGCTGTTGTTGTTGCTCATAACGCTCAATTTGATTTGTGTGTATTGCGAAAAACTCTTTTGGCATATAATATTTTGGCCCCACAGATTCCTTATGTTTGTACATTAGAAATGTCGAAAGATCATCTTCCCTCTATCGGAAACCATAGATTATCTACTCTTTGCGACTACTATATGCTTCCTCTTGAGCACCACCATTCTGGAAGCGATAGTTATGCATGTGCTCGTCTTTTCATTCAAATGGTGTCAGAAGGCGTTGATATAAAGAGATATACTTCCGTTTACGACTTGTCAGAACCGTTTGTAGAATGTGGTCATAACTACAGAAACCGGAAAGAGAGCAAAAGTACTCATGCATTAAACGAAATGCATGACATTCTTCGTGAAATTTCCTGCGATGGTGTTCTAACACAAGATGAAATCAATGATTTGATTGATTGGATGAATGAGAATCAGTCGCTACAAGGTAATTTCCCTTATGACAGAGTTTTCAATAAATTGTCTGAAGTGCTGGAAGATGGAATAATCACAGGTGAAGAACAAAATGAGTTGATTCAACTTTTCCAAAGTATGTCTAGCCCCGTCGATGCTGTAGAGTGTCCTTGTTCGTCCATTAACATAGAAGGGAAGAACATCTGCCTTTCTGGTGAATTTGATTATGGCAGTAAAGATGCAGTAGCATCTATGTTGGAAGAAAAGGGCGCTTTGATACAGAAAGGCGTTACTAAAAAAACAAACATCTTACTTGTTGGGGGTCAAGGAAGTTCCGCTTGGAGTTCTGGTAATTATGGAACAAAAATAAAAAAGGCATTAGAACTTCAGGCAAAAGGATCAGAAATACTCATTATTCGTGAGGCTGCTTTATTTAACGCGATTGAGGTATAAAAATATGGAACAAATATCTTTAGAGATTGAAGAAAAAACTGATTGCGAAAGAATACGCGAGGCATTATTAGATATAATTCATAATCCTGAATATGAGCGTTTTCTTGAAGTGGCAACTAACAAAGACGGAACCATTTCAATAAAAGCGAAGAGTATTCTTGTTGCGAAAGTTAAGCTTACACATCGAACCAGATACTTTGAAGTTCGCACTAAAAACGTTGATTATTTTGAAAAATATATCTCAACAAATAGCATATTTTCTTCTTGTGCCATCACTAATTTGGGAGAGTGGTCAAGAATAACAGTTAAATCTGTTGACGAAGTTCTTGCGTTTGCGTCGCTAATATCTATTGTGTATATGCTGGTGTTGTCAGAATTGGGCGGCGAAAGCTTTGGATGTTGTGCGAGATATGTTGAGTGCAGTGATGCGAAGGAATGCACGAATCCTGACAAAATGATGTCATTTGCGTGTGCTTACAAGAGGAATCTTGAAGCAGGTAGAATTTTCTACGGGAAAAATAAAACAATATAGCGATAAAGGGAGGGGGCAACCCCTCCCTTTAATCATTCTATTTTACTCCACCACGGCCTGATCCGTCTCCGAGATGGCGAACACCGTCAGAAACAGCAGCGCCATGTCCGGCTCGTTCGTCCAGCAGCGGAAGTAATATCTCCCGACCGGCACCTTGATCTTGTGCTCAGCCTCGTCCTCCTCGTGGACGTATTTGCTGCTCGTCTCGATGATCGCGAAGAACCGCCCATTCCGGCTCACGGTATAGACGGCCTTCGGGAACTTGCTGCGCAGATCCGTCTCGATGCGGATGCCGCGGTCGTGCAGCACGTCCCAGATGTTTTCCC
>CADBQC010000028.1 GCA_902796745.1 uncultured Pseudomonadota bacterium | reverse complement strand
TTCTCTGGAATGGAACTACATAGCTAGAACAAATGTTTTTCTGATTTGATTAATGGCGCAATTTTAGATTTTTTTTATGGATATTGTGTTAAGCGTGTGGTAAACTGGCCTTAGATTGGTATACCATTGATTTCTTCTGGGGAGGAGTGATCATGAAATTCGCGAAAAAATATATATTAGGTGGAGTTTGTTTCGCTATTATAAATTCAGGCACCGTTTGGGCGGAGTATGCCGGAGAGGATCCTGAAATTGTAAAATTGAGAGAGCAAATTAAAAAGCTTGAAGGTCAAATTAATGAAATGCAGGAAACAGATAAGCAATTTGAGCTAAAAGCACAGGGGCTTGAAGACAAGTTGAAAGAACAAAACGACGAATTTCAAAAAACTCGGGATTCCTTAAAAACCGAAATTGATGAAGCCAAAAAGGATTCCGAAACGGTGGAAAGCTTAAAAGAAAAGGTTGAACAGCTGGAAGGAGTTCAGGCTAGTAGCAGTGAAAAGATAGAAGCTTTGGAAACTAGCGTTAATTCAAAGTCGAGTGATGATGAGGGGAAGATTGGAAAAGACGTGCTTGAATTAAATCAAGCCGTATCTAAGTTACACGAAGAATTGGAAGCTCAAAAAGAGCTGAATACACAACAAAACTTGGAGTCTGCAAAAAATGCAGCCGAAATTGATAAGCTCAAAAAGAAAGAGAACAAATCATCCAAACTAAGCGCAGTAGGAGGATTTCTCGGGGATTTAGCCAAGGGGGGATTAGGTTTGCTTGCATCCAAACTAAGTGATGGAAATGTAAACTCTACTTCTGAGGTGTATGGTTCTGTGTTTAAAAATGGGATGGATTTGCTTTCGCAAAAAATTAATCCAGATGCTATCAAGGAAAAATTGATAAATGGGGAATCAATAGCTGATATTACAAAGGAAATGAATGATGCCGAAAAGACGGAATTTCAGGCTATAGCCCAAGATATACAAAAAGGTAAGAGCGACGAAGAAGTTCAAGAAAAGTTAGATAAGTTAAACGAAAAAATAGCAACCAGAAAAACCGATGAAGTTATTTCCGAAGTTGAAAAATCAAAATTTCAGAAACGCACTTTTTATGGTTTGAATTCGGCATTTAATTCTCCTAATTTAAGTGAAACTGTAGTGAGAATTTATGAGTTATCTGTCGGTGCATCAGATGCGCCAAAAGCTGAAAATATTTTGTCTGGAAATATTAGCTCGACTGATCAGGATGCCGTAAACGCGATTTATGATATGGTTTCCAAAGGTGCAACGCTGAATGACATATTCGATTGCATAAGTTTTCACACAGAGGGAGTGCCTATGCAAGTCGAAAGGAAAGATGTTCCAAAAGACAGTATGGTAAATACCCTTCTTTCTATGGCTGTAACAGAGGCAGAGCAGAAGAATAACAATGAGGAAGGTCAAGGTTCTCAGCCTGTTTCAGATGATAATGCGAAAACAACACAGGGAGGTGTTGTTGAAGGTAATTTGCTGCCAGAGGCATCAGATGGAAGTGTTACAGAGATGTCCGCAACACAAGATCTTGTGTTGAATGATAATGGAGAACTGGTAGAGGATTTGGGAGAGACACCAATTCCAGGTAGTGGGATAACAGATGATATTGGAATAAATACACAAAATTCTGTGCTGAATAATAACGAGGAAGTACTGGATGACTTAGGACATTCCGCCATACCGAATGCTGAGACAATTAATAATATTGGTGATGATACTGGAATAAATACACAAAATTCTGTGCTCCATAAGAATGGAAAATTGGAACGGTCCGCAACACCAGATACTGGGACGATTAACGATATTGGAGATGATACTTTGTATCCAGAGTTAGATGATAACATTGATTGGATGACAGATATGAATAATAGTGGGAAACTGGGGAAGTCAACAACATTGGATACTGGGACGATTAACGATGTTGGAGATGATACTTTGTATCCAGAATTACCTGGTGATGACATTGAGGAGATGGCAGATACAAAAAATTCGGTGCTCCATAAGAATGGAAAATTGGAACGGTCCGCAACACCAGATAATGAGACCATTAACGATGTTGGAGGTGATACTTTGTATCCAGAATTAGATGATGTTGATAGGATTTCAGCTATACAGAATACTGTTCGGAATGGTGTTAGAAAAATCGACAAGTCAACAACCTTGGATACTGGAACAACGCGAGGTATGGACGCTATGATAGGCAAGGATGTTGGTAAAGATGCCTTAAAAGTTGAAGCGGCAACGCAGACAGATTCACAAAATATGGTTACTGATTCCAATGGAACAGTACCTAAAAGTGCTATGAGGGATCCGACGTCTATGTAAGATGTTCAGAAATATTAGCTACAAATGGAGCGAAACTAGCGTTCACCGCAATTACGAAAAGACGTGTCGCTTGCAGTAGATGAACCCAGATATTATCGCTATTAGAGCAGATAGCCACAGTAGTGTTTCTCCAGCAACGGAAGCAATATGTGATTTGATGATTGATGCGAACATTGATGTTGATATTGCCAGCATTTGTGTTGCTGTTTTACATTTTGATAGGAACAGTGTT
>CADBQC010000027.1 GCA_902796745.1 uncultured Pseudomonadota bacterium | reverse complement strand
TTGCTGAATGTTCATGGAATTGGCGTACGTTCAGCATTGGCTATATTATCCACCCTCTCAATAAGCGAGATCGCGACGGCAGTAGCAACTCAAGATGCAACACCACTTAGCAGAGTATCGGGAATTGGCAAAAAAACGGCAGAAAGGATCTTACTTGAACTTAAGGATAAGACTTTATCAACTCTCCGAAATATTCAACCACAGAATAATGAAAATATTAATGACGCTATGCTAGGACTTATCAGTCTGGGGTACCAGAAAAACAACGTTGTCCGCCTACTTCAAAAAGTTTCCAAGGAGCTTGGCTCCAATGCATCCGCAAACGATCTCATACTGCGAGCACTCAAAGAAATCCGATAGTTAGTTTGAGAGTTTTATGATGGCGGGGTTCACTCCCCGCCATCTTGTTCGGCGTTAAAAAATACAACGAACTTTCTTTCCAGTTGCCATACTCGCCGAAAACAGTCCTGAGTGACAACCCTTTCCCAAAGTGATCCATTGCAATTTATAGTTACCCCAAAACATCTTGTACATTTTTTGCACATTACGAGTATCAAAGCTACTTAAATCCAAAGACGATAACTCTCCGCAGGAGTAAAACATTTCTGACATGTCTGTAACTTTACTTGTGTTAAAGTTTTTTACATTTAAAGTTTTAAGAACACCAGACTTCAAAAACATTGAATTCATATCAGTGACATTTTTTGTATCAAAGTGGCTTAAATCCAATGTTTCTAACCCAGTCTGGCTAAACATACCGCTCATGTTTGTAACATTGCTTGTATCAAAATTTTGCAACTTTATATCTTTTAAGTTATCACAGCCATCAAACATACAACTCATATCTGTTACTTCGCTTGTATTCAGGTTGCTTAAATCTAAGGAACTTAATCTTTCACAGCAACAAAACATGCCCTTCATATTAGTTATATAGGCTGAAGAATCAATTCCGCTAAGATCGATTTCTGACATTGGCGAGTCGCAAAACATATCTTCACAATCGATAGGAAATCTCACGAATTGATTTCCTGATTTTTCAAACTTCAGTGACAGAACAAACGAGTCCGAATAATCGACAAGTTCACCTTTTTTCGTTGTTCTCAAGTTGCTGAAAGCTTTTGGGGCAACTGATGTTCCCAAAAATTTGATCACAACTCGTCCATCTGAATACGAATCTTTTTTTGGAATAATTCTTGAAACGTCGTAATGAACATCGCGTTCGAAGGTGAAGAACTCGTTTTGTGGTAAATCATTTGCGATCAACACCGTCTCTTGCGCATTTATCGCAAACATAGCCGAATGCGAAAATGCAAAAATTTTAAATAAAGTATTCAAAATACCCTCTTTATACAATAACAACTACGGAGATTATATCTCGTTCTTCTCTTATCTACAATAAAAAAATGCATTATAAATATGTATTTATATATGAACGAACAACGCAACTATATCGATCAGATTTTGTCCGCCATCCCGGCAACAACGAGACTTATATCGCAAAAAAAGCACGAGGAATAAAATCCCTCGTGCGAGCACTAAACTGAACTTGCTCAAACTGCCAACATCGCCAGCAACAATAGAGCCACTATGTTGATTATTTTAATCATAGGGTTTACTGCAGGTCCCGCGGTATCTTTGTATGGATCGCCAACAGTATCTCCAGTTACCGCAGCTTTATGCGCATCTGAGCCTTTTCCGCCAAAGTTTCCATCTTCGATATACTTCTTTGCGTTATCCCAGGCTCCACCGCCTGATGTCATTGAAATAGCAACAAAAAGCCCAGAAACTATTGTCCCTATCAGGGTAGCACCAAGAGCAGAAAATGCGGCATTTTGACCAGCTATAGCATCTATTGCAAAATAAACGATAACTGGAGCAAATAATGGCAAAATCGATGGTACAATCATCTCCTTTATCGCAGACTTAGTTAGCAAGTCGACCGCAGCTTTATAATCAGGTTTTGCTTCTCCAGTCATGATGCCCTTTATTTCCTTAAACTGCCGGCGTACTTCAAGCACCACGGCGCCTCCGGCTTTTCCAACTGCTTTCATTCCGAAAGAGCCAAATAGATATGGCAACATCGCGCCGAATAGCAATCCGACCAGAACATATGGACTTTGCAAGTTAAATTCCACATTTAATGCCGGAAAGTAATGCACTAAATCTTCCACGTATGTTGCGAACAAAACCAGCGCAGCAAGCCCAGCAGAACCTATCGCATATCCTTTCGTCACAGCTTTTGTCGTGTTGCCAACAGCATCCAAAGCATCGGTTATTTCACGCACTTCGCTCGGTAACTCAGACATCTCGGCAATTCCACCGGCATTATCGGTTACTGGCCCGTACGCGTCTAACGCAACTATTATTCCAGCAAATGCGAGCATTGTTGTCGCTGCAATTGCAATTCCGAATAATCCAGCGCAAATATACGCACAAATTATACCACCACAAATCACGATTGTGGGCATTGCAGTCGCCTCCATTGAAACAGCAAGCCCCTGTATGATGTTTGTCGCATGCCCGGTTTGTGAGGCACTAGCAACACTTCTGACTGGGCGATATGACACAGATGTGTAGAACTCAGTCACGACAACCAATAATCCGGTAACTAGCACACCAACTAAGCAACATTGGAGCAAATTCATCGGAGTAAACACGCCACCGGCAAATGTGATTTCTGTATCTAGCGAATCAAACATTAACTTTGTCACAGCGTATATCAAAATTACAGAAGCAATACCCGAAGCAATCAAGCCTTTATATAAAGCTTTCATGATTTTCTTAGATGAATCGAGTTTGACAAAATAAGTTCCGATTATCGAACCGATTATACATACCGCACTTATTGCCAGAGGATATAACATCATTGTTGATTTAAAATCCTCAGCAAAATGTATACTTGCCAAAACCATTGAGGCAACGATTGTTACTGCATATGTCTCAAATAAATCTGCAGCCATACCAGCACAATCACCAACATTGTCTCCCACATTATCTGCTATGACAGCTGGATTTCTTGGATCATCTTCCGGGATATTCGATTCAACCTTACCAACTAAATCAGCTCCGACATCAGCGCCTTTTGTGAAAATACCTCCTCCAAGTCTCGCAAAAATCGATATCAATGATGCGCCAAAACTTAGCGCCACTAGCGATTCTGTTACAACACGAAGATCTAGATCCATTGATTGTAAAACAAAATAGTAGCAAGAGACACCGATAAGCCCAGCGCCAACAACAAGCATACCGGTTATTGAGCCTGAATCGAATGCGACAGTAAGCGCTTTCTGAAGCGAAGTTCTCGCAGCTTCTGCTGTTCTAACGTTTGCGCGAACCGATATGTTCATACCGATATATCCAGCAATTCCTGACAAAACAGCGCCTAAAACGAAGCCGACCGCAACGTATGGCGACAAACATACGCCAAGCAATATCGTTACAACGACACCAACTAGTGCTATAGTTGAGTATTGCCTATTCAAATATGCCTTCGCGCCAATCTGTATCGCATTGGAAACTTCAACCATCCTGTCATTCCCGCAAGGAAGCTTAAAGACGGAGCCAATTTTGGCTATCGCAAACAACACGGCAACCACGCCACACGCTACGATACCAACATTAATTAAGGATAACATAAAAACCTCAATTTTGTTAAAATCAAACCGACAACAGTTTACAAAAAAGCGCAAATTTTTCATAGCGAAAATTTGTGTGTGTATAAGTTCATAACATATGAGACAAAATTTGGCTTGAGATACTCAAATAGAAAGAAAAGTCCACAGAATTAAATTGTAAGTTTTTGATTTAAGAAAGGAGACTTTGAATTCTGCAAATACATAAACTATACTTGATTGTTGTTCCCAAAAAGGTCGTTCAGATTTTACTACACTTTGTGGAAAACAGGTCAAACAGTGGGAATTGCTCCACCACCATGGAATTTTCACCAAAACGAAACATGAGTTTGTTGGCCTCAGTCGAGGAATGTGTTTGAAATGCCAGTTTGTCAGACCTAAATGCACGGAAAAGCTAGCATTTTGAGTGATTTTGAGGCGTAATTTCGGTGTCAATATCTGCGAGAGTAGCGCGGGTAGAATTATAAAAAAAGCCTAGATTTCTAAGGCATAGAAGTGCATTGAGGAGCAAGAAAAAGTTGCGATTTAAGGAGCATTACAGCGATATTTGTAAGGATGCGCAAATCGACCTCATGACGGTGACGAAAAATGCATTAAGCGTTTCAGAGAGCGTGTTTGCACAACAGCTTACAGCAAAGCAAATAGCACTAATGCCACTAAAGTTTTACGAGAATTAATCGAAAATGCTCCGTATAAAGTTCGCTCAATTCAGGGCAATGGTGGCTAGTTATGAAGTTTACTCTATTTGTTATACCCC
>CADBQC010000026.1 GCA_902796745.1 uncultured Pseudomonadota bacterium | reverse complement strand
TCATAATTTTTTTCACTTTGTAATTGTTCAAACGCCTGTATTTCACACTCTCTCACCATATCTCTTTCAGAGATGCTAGTCAGAAAGCCTATGATATTTACTCAATTCACAGCCAAAATAAGACGATAGCACACAAAAGTTAAAAATATATAAAATTTTATGGGACTTTTTTTATTTTGCGAACAATCGTCTCTTTTGCAAAGATGAAATTATAAACAATCTTTTTGAAAATCAATTTTGAGTGGGAAAATGAAAACAAAGTGGACGCCTAAAGAGATAGATATCATCAAGTCCGGTTTTTTGGCTGGTAAGCTCGTTAAAACTATAGCAAATGAAATTGGGCGCACACCAACAGCTGTAAATAAATTTTTGAGTCGTTCAGGTATACGTACTAGACGTTGGTCTATTCCGAAACGAGATCATACAATGATACGGACTAAAAATTTTGCAGCTAGTAAGCAAATGTTAAATGCGGTGTATACAAACGAAGTAGTTACAGACTTCAGAGAAGTGCTGGGATTTCTCAAATCAAATGGATACACAATTTGCAGAAACAGCAAGAAAACGTTCGCTCCGATGGATAATTACGCGATCAATGAGAGACCAATTTCGGATGTAAAGCTATTGATACTAGCAAATCGTTTACGATGCGAAAAACATCAACCTATATTCGCTGTCCCTGAATTGTCATGGGATTAAGAATGTATCTTAATTTTAGATTTTTATGATGACATATGTTCATTCTCAACTACGGTGCAACAGAGAGCATATCCAATGTATCGAATTGTTTTGATAAGTGTTGGATTTTTAGGATTATCTCCGATTTTTTTACGAAGTCTCGTGATCTGAACATCAACAGTCCTTTCTGAGACTTGAAACGATAATTTTTTTGCCAATTCAATTCTGCTAAATGGCTCATTTGGCCGTTGCGCCAATACTGACAGTAGCCCAAGCTCAGTCGTGGAAAGAGCGACAAGTTGTCCGCTTAATTTTAATTCTTTCCGGCTTAAATCAAATTCACACTCACCGAATTTTAAGCATTTTGCAAACTTTCTTTGCAATATTCGTCTAGTAATAGCATTTATTCGAGCAACAAGTTCTCTTTCTTCAAATGGCTTAGTTAGATAATCATCATATCCATTTTCGAAGCCTTGTAGCTTGTGATCTATATCATCAAGTGCGGTTAACATAATTGCCGGTATTTTTTGGTAGGAAGAATCAGAAGTTCTCACGGATTTTATGAAGTCTATTCCCGATTCTTTTGGCATCATCCAATCTACGATAATTACATCAAAATGTTCATCCTGTAACGCCATCCGAGCAATACTGGCGCTTGTGACACCTTTTGCTACAAATCCATTTTTTTGCAGGATTTTTACTATCAAAGATAGTAAACGTTCATCGTCATCTATGACAAGTATGTTGTCCACAATCCCCTCGTTAATCTCAATCTTCCATATCCAAAATGGATCCTAATCCTTTGGATGGCAAATTTATATCAGCATCTTTCTCAGGAAGTTTTTTATTTGTGTTTAAAATTGTTTCAAGCATTCTGCGCGCTATCCGTGCTGGAATACGACCGCCTGTGGAATTTGCTGTCATTTTATCTGAAACATTATCATTACCAATCCAAACACCAAAAGAAAATCCTTGTTCCGGATTACTCGGAGGGTCGTAAAAACCGATAAACCAAGCATCTGAATCGCCATTTGAACCCGTTTTCGCAAAGATGTTTGGGTTGCAATTTGCAGCTCGGCCTGTGCCCTGTGCAACGACCCCTCTCAACAACTCCCTGCATGCTTCCAACGTCTCATTATCCAAAACTGATTGTGCCTTTTGCTTATTTCTTTGATACAAAATATCTCCGGATTTATTACGTATTTCAGTAATGCAATAAGCCCAAACAGGCTTTCCATCCATAAATGATGTATAAGCTGAAGTAATATCTTTCAGAGTAACCGGAGTAGTTCCGATAGCTACACTCATATCGTGCGTCGAAACGCCGGTTATTCCAAGCTTTTTTGCAAAGTTAGCTACTCTTTGAAGACCAATAGATTGTGCTAGTCTGATACTTACGGCATTTACAGAATGTCTAAATCCATCAAATATAGAAATCTGTCCTCTAGTCACCCACTTATAATTTTTAGGACGCCAGCCCGCTATCTTTACTGGGGCATCAGAAATCATATCACCTAGCTGATATCCATGTTCTATGGCAGCTCCATATACAAAAATTTTGAAAGCAGAACCAGCTAATCTGCTCGCCTGTGTCGCTCTATTAAATTGTGTGGCAGTATATCCGTTGCCACCCACAATTGCTTGAATTGCTCCATCACGCCCCATACAAATACACGACGCTTGTTTGAACTTATAATTATTCCCTTCTGTTTTTAAATAAAAATTCACAGCTTCTTCAGCTGCCTTCTGCTTATTTTCATCAAAAGTAGTCACAATCACTATGTCATCAGCAATCTCTCCCAAAATTGTTTTTGCCTGTTCATAAACATAATCACAATAATACATATAATTTTGATTACTCTTGTTCGTTTCTTTAAAAACTGTTTTAGCTTCTTTTTTTTCAATGTCAGTAGCGCTTTTTATGTATCCCTGATCTTCCATAGCTTTCAGAACTACCTTTGCCCTACTATAGGCATAGTCTGGATGATTCGACGGATTATATTTAGTCGGTGCTTTTAAAAGACCAGCAAGTATCGCAGTCTCAAATACCGATAATTTTGTTGCAGGTTTTCCAAAATATTTCTTTGATGCAGCATCAATACCGTAGGTTCCAGCTCCGAAATATATTCTATTTAGGTACATCATTAAAATCTCTGATTTTGTAAATTTATATTCAAGCCACCACGCCAAAAGGAGTTCTTTTATTTTTCTCTTTATCGTCCTATCATAATGCGTAACAATCCCCTCAGTTACGAGTATATTTTTGGCAAGTTGCTGGGTTATGGTAGAGCCCCCTTGTACTACTCTATGAGCTATATAATTTTGGTAAAATGCTCGAAAAAAACCAATAAAATCTATACCAAAATGCTGAAAAAATCGTCTGTCTTCAATTGCCATAAACGCTGCAGGAACATGCTTCGGTAATTCTTCAATTTTCACAACATCCTCATACAAATCTCCATACGTACCAATGACTTTTCCATCATATGTTTGAATAGCAACTTCCGGAGCTCTGACGCTAGTCTGAAGATGTTTTAAATCTGGCAAATCCTGCGAAAAATAAAGCAAGATCATCACAATGGATATAAAACCACAAAAAGCAAAATACAGACAATATCTAAAAAATATTCTAAAAACCCCTCCATTTTTGGTAAATTTTTTTTTACGAACTTCTTTGCGATTTTTCAACACATCAAACCCTATGAGTTATATATCCCAATTTTAATTGCGGTCACGTTCTCTGTCAATTTGCACCATCGGCAACAGCTAGGGATTGATAAACAAATTAATAAAAAAGTTCCCTGCTATGCAGACACAGGGCAATTGAGAGCTCTAGCATTTGTATAAATTTGCTGTAGCACTTAGTTTTTTGTTCAGATACAGCACTAAAGCGTATTTTCTTTCTTCTCCAGAATACTTCACTCTACCGTCCGTTTCTCCTTGGTTCTTGTTACAATTTTTACATCTATACCTTTGTTTTCCTTTGACTATACCCGCTTTCCATAACGCTTTACATCCACAAACCGCGCAAATTTCC
>CADBQC010000025.1 GCA_902796745.1 uncultured Pseudomonadota bacterium | reverse complement strand
GATGAAGAATTCTACAATTTGCTGGAACGCTTATGGAACATGAATAAAAAATTTAACGACGAATCGAATGAATACATGAACAAAAAGAATGAATACGAGTACGAAAATAAACTTAAAAATTTAAAAGAGACCCACGAATACAATGATGAAAGCATCAATAATGAAGATAATTTTGGTAACCAAAAGGATGAGGAGATCAGGGAAGACAAATACAAGAGTGGAAAAAAAGAGCAAAATGAACAAAGTGATGTCAAAGATGACTTGAAAAATGATAATGATGGAAACATCAACGATAACAAATATCAAGATATGGGTTATAACGAAATTGAAGATAAGAATAATAACACCAGCGACTATGATAAAAACCTAAATTTTAATGCCCAAAACAAAAAGACTACAATGGATAATGAAAATGAACAAAATTTATTGAAAGAAGAAATCATTAATGTGCGAAACAAATCGTCAAGAGAAGAAAATATGAAGAAAATGGAAGACAATATCCAAAATGAAAAAAACGACAATATAAATAAAATTAATATAAATCAAAAAGTTATTGAAGATATTAACACAAATCTGATAAATCTGAATAATAAAAAAGAATACGAGAAAGAAAATGAAATTATCAACATTAACAATGATGCAAAAGTTGTAAGGAAAAAAAATATCAACACTAACAATGTTAACAAAAATGTAAGTAAAAAAGTAAATAAACAAGTAATGCCCAATAATGTTATTGTGAATTTTTCATCTAAAGCGCTAAAAAACGAAGATGAACCTTTACAAGACATGACGTTAAAAGATTTATGCAAAATTTTATACGACAAAGAATTGACTGAGGTTAAGGTTGACGAAATAGGATCAAAAGGAAAACAATTCGATTTTTCAGATTATGCTGAATTTTTTGATGGAGACTTAACAATAAGATCAGAGGAAGATGGCATTTTTTACGAAAGAGAAAAACTGATACCAGCGGCGCATCAGAACTGGCGAAAAGTTAGCAAGCTGCTGATAAATAAGAATGATGCTGATAAAAAAGAGATAGTGAAAGGACTGGTAGAAAAGCTAAAAGAGAAGGAAAAAACTGAAGTTGCACAACAGAAAATGGGAAACATTTTGAACAGGTATTCAAAAGTGAGAGTGAAAAATGGCTTGAAAGATTTATTCTCCTCAAAAGAACTAGCGCAAAAATTGAAGAATCAAGGACAAAAAGAGAAAAATGAAAACCAAATAATAGTAAGTGAAAACAAAGATGATAAAGATATGAACTTGAAAGAAACGAATGTGGAAAATGAAAAACAAATAGAAAACAAAAAAATAGAAGAGAAAAACGAAGAGAATAATATGAACTTGGCAGATAAGAAAAATGAAAAAGAAATAGAAATCAACAAAATAGAAAATAAAGACGAAATATTGATAGATAAAACCGAAAATAATAAAGATATGAACTCGGGAGAAGTGAAGGAGGAAAATGAGAAGAAGTAAACGAACGAAGACGACAATCTCAACCTGAAATAAGGGTGCTAGGCTCTTAGTTTAAGATAGAAAAACCTATACAGCTTTAACTCTGCTGTGTAGGTTTTTCTACAGGTGCTTAAGCTAGAAAGTTAGTTTTCTTATTGGTTTAGTTTTTTCGGTAACTTTTGTAATTCTATGAACATATCGCTGTAAGCTGTCGTACATACTTCAGACTTTCGCCTTTTACTCTGGTTGCCTCTCAAGAACTAGTTGTACGCATCTTACAGGGCAGTTTCTAGTTCTGCTGGAATTTGAATGTATTTAATCCTATCAACCACAAGATTCATATAAGCATTACACCATGTGTTTTATTCGACAACTTGTTTGATAAATTCATCTTTCCTGCCTTTCTTGCTCGGCATCGTCGAAATCGTGCCACTTTATGCCATTATTTTTGTCATTCAGGTTATCGTTCATGAGGTTGATATTAAGCGAAATTTGACTATCTCTCAAATCTGAGTTGGCTACAGATGTTACAATCCTGTCAGGTCAGTGACAAGCATTTTTGATTCCGAATATCATTTTTGGACAAAATAAATTTTTTCTCTAAAACTTCCTCTATTCTCTTTCCTTATTCAGGTTCGCCTTGTTTTTGTGAATTTGTATTCGCCAAAACATCGTTGTGCGCTTGTCCTAAAAATATGATAGAATTAAAACAAGATGACTACGTTAGAAAGATATGATTTATGGCTGGAACTCTGAATAAGGTCATATTAGTTGGAAATTTAGGTAAGGATCCAGAAGTGCGTTTTATGCCTGATGGTTCAAAAGTGACGTCTTTTAGTTTGGCAACCGGAGAAGTTTGGAAGGATAAAACTACTGGTGAACGCAAAGAAAAGACAGAGTGGCATAGAATCACAATCTTCAATGAAAGAATTGTTGAAATTGTTGAAAAATATGTCCGGAAAGGCACGAAACTCTATATCGAAGGACAATTGCAGACTCGTGGCTGGACGGATAAAACCGGAGTTGAGCGTTATACGACAGAAATTGTATTGGGTAAGTTCAGGGGAGATTTGATTATCTTAGATCCTAAGCCGAGCGATGCTGGAAGCGCAACTCAAAATGCGAGCGGAACTCCATCTGATGTTGATATCCCATTAAATGATGACATTCCGTTCTAATCTGATAGTTGCTATTTAATGAAAATATCGGTACTTGGCGCAACGGGGGCTATGGGTGGTTTTGTGATAAAAGCCGCCCTTCAGGAGGGGTATGCCGTTGAAAATAAAGTTTCAAGTAAAGATAACATAGAAAATTTGTTTAGGGATGTGGATGCTATAATAGACTTCTCCTGTCCGATGGCAACCGAAGCTATGTTGCGCTATGCAATTGCGCATGATATGCATATTCCTATTGTGATAGGTACGACTGGTTTGTCTAAGATGCACATAGCGCTTATGAAAGATTGCGCTCGGCATGTGCCTGTATTTACTGCCCCAAATATGAGCTTTCTAATTTCAATAATAAATATGGCGGTATACGCAATGGCAAAGTTATTGGATGAGGATTATGATGTTGAAATAATGGATATTCATCATAAGCTGAAGAAGGATGCTCCATCTGGTACGGCGCTAATGCTTGGGAAGACTATTGCAAAAGCCCGGGGAAGAAATTTTGATGAAGTGTCTGATTTTGTACGCTATGGGATCATAGAGCAAAGAAGACGCGGAGAAATTGGGTTTTCTGTTCAACGTTGCGGTAATGTCATAGGCACACATGAAATAAGTTTTATGGGAGAGTTTGAAAATATAAAGATTACCCATGAAGCGCACTCAAAAGAAATATTTGCTAGAGGATCGGTGCAAGCTGCGAAATGGCTATTGAAGCAACCAAATGGACTGTATACAATGAACGACTTTACAAAAGACCTGATGGTACCAATGGTGAAGTCGCTCTATAAGGATTTTTTTACTCGAAGATTGGATGATAAGTAAAATTTTGTTTTTAGACTAACTAAGAAACTATCATCAAATTTTTGAACAAGTGATATAAGCGCGGTAAAAATGGGCTCTTGACTAGCATCGTTTCAGAATTGCCCACAAAATTGGCAATAAATCTTCGCCTCTGTGGCTAAATCTACACTCACATTTTCAAATGCAAGACAAAAGATTTGACAGACATCTGTTGAATTTTGCAGGTCTTCTTTTTGCAAAACTCCCAGAACTCTCGATCACATTTACTAGGTTTGACTCATTGTATTTTCCCGCGAACAAATTAGTTCTGACTGTGGTGCATGCGGTGGTGAACGTAGCAGGTCAATATCAGTCCACATCTTAAGCACTCCATCCATTAGTATGGATTGTCTAACCTTCAAGCCCATTTTTAATTCAATTTGTAGTAAAGCTATTCAGATGTTATGGTTCTCTATCGCCTCACATCTATGTGGCAGAGAGCCTTTTGGTTAATTTATTTGTTAATCTCCCCACTTAGTGTTCATTGCATATCTATTACAGAATTTTGTAAAATTTCCTTGATGTATTTTTTTTGAATTTGGAGCAAATCTTATGAATGCGAAGAGCCCAAGAGGAGCGTTGTTTTCAGTCATGTTATGCTGGATGTTTTATTTATTCGCTTATGTCATTAGGGTAGAACCTAGCGTTGTCGCAAAAAGTTTGATGAGTGAGTTTGGTATAACCTCGTCTATTATTGGATTTTTGGGTTCGATAGCTTACTTGCCATACGTCGCTATGCAAATTCCTTGCGGAGTTATTACAGATAAATTGGGAACAAAAACTGTTGTCTTGGGTAGCTGTGCAATTTGTTCAATCGGTGCTTTTATTTTCGGTTCAGCTGGCTCTGTTTTGCAATTGGAGATTTCTAGATTTTTGATTGGTCTTTCGACAGCTGCAGCATTTTTATGTTGCGGAAAAATTGCTACGGAATTTTTCGATAAGCGTAAATACGCAATGTTTATGGGAATTGCCATGTGTATGGGCTGCCTTGGCGGTATTGCGGGGAGTTCCCCAACAGCTTATTTGGTTGCAAAATTTGGATGGAGGATAGCAACATATGCAATCGCGACGTTTGGTTCCATCCTGACAATAATGGTCTTGTTTTTCATGAAGAAGAGTACAAAGGTTCATGTTTCCGATGGAACACATATTTTAGCTGGACTAAAAATAATTGCTAAGCATCCAAGAGCATGGGTATTAGGTTTTTATGGAGCTATGACTTATTTGCCACTAAGTGCTCTAGCAGAGCTATGGGTGGTGCCATTTATGGAGCATAGATATGGAATAAATACAACAAAAGCAGCTATTTCTTCGATTATAATTTTTGTCGGTTTTGCAACAGGTTCTGTGGTAGCCGCCTGGGTTGCTGAAAAAATAAACAGTTATAAGAAAACGATAATTATGTTCACATTAGGGATAGCTTTGGCATTTGGTATCGCTATTTATAGTGATGATATCAGCTATGATGTTTGCTTGCTTATGCTTTTTATAGGTGGGACTTGCGCTGGTGCTAACAATTTGGTTTTCCCCATAGCCTACGATCTGGTTCCGCCAGCGTACGGTGGAACTTCTGCTGGGTTTACAAATGCATTGGTTATGTCAAGCGGGATATTATTTCAGCCTCTTCTGGGAAAAATATTGGATTTTGTTAGAAACGGCTTAGTTGATGAAACCGGAGTGCCTGTTTACAACTTGACTATGTATCGAAGTGCATTTCTGTCAGTTATGGTAGGTTTGTTTCTTGCGATAATTGCTACGTTCTTTATAAATGATTTGAAACACAAGGACGACTAGGTGTCCAGACACATACCGAGGATATACTGTCCGGACTGTAATGGCGAAATCTTTGTGGTGCCTGAGTATCAGAAGAACCATATGATAAACGTTTTGCGGATGCGAGAAGGCGCTCAATTTTTGGCATTCAATGAAACGAAGGGAGAGTGGTTATGTGAGGTAAGAGAGATACAAAGAGCATCGATAAGCATAGGCATGATATACCAAACACGAAAATTTGTTCGTGCGCAAAAATTGGCTTTAGCTATGTGCCAGATTAAACCTGACAATATGAAGCTAGTGATAGAGAAATGCACCGAACTCGGAGTAACGGATTTTTATCTTCTGAGGAGCGAGTATACAAATTATAACAACGATATCAGTAAGCTAAGGCGGATTGCTATTTTGGCATCTGAGCAATCGGAACGCATGGATATCCCGAGCATAACTGAAGAACGACATTTGGATGAGTTTATAAATAACCTGCCAGCGGAATACACGTGGTTTTCAGCAATAGAACGAAATAGAGATGCACGCTATCCATTAGATGTTGCATTACTAAGTGGTTCCCCGCTAGGTTTCATAGTCGGTGCAGAAGGCGGGTTTTCAGATAATGAGAAATTACTACTAAAGCAAAATACGATAGCGATCCGACTTTCTGAGAACATACTTCGTTCAGAAACAGCAGCTATAGCCTGCATAGCATGCGCGGGAATGTTGAAAAAGTAGATAATGGCGCGATGTGACAGTATCACTATCACAACTCTACCATATAGAACCAATTTAAAATACACTTGTAGTTTTGAACTTATATGATAGTGCGGAAAAGCTGGAAGGCACTTCACTTACTACCGCAAAGCAAGTTGCTCCTGAACCTGAAATTCCATAGGCAATAGGAGACATTTTTAGCAAGTCGCTCAAAATAACACGTAATTGTGGAGCGAGTTCTAAAGCTGAATTTTGTAGAGAATTATGAAAATTGTTCAATTGGAAGTTTTCTTTGATAGACTCAAAACTTTCAATATTTTTGCAAAATGGTTCTTTAAGATTTTTAAAAACATCTTTCGTGGAAAGTTTAGTTCCGTCGTTGATAATAAGCATATATTGAGTTCCTACAGGCAAATTAATTTCTCGAATTTCTCCATCAATTCCTGTTCCATTTAAATACACAAAACGACAATTTGTGAAGTATTTGAATAGGAATACTCTGGTATCGGCTCCTAGGGGGCGAAATATATTGATGTATGATAATTTCTCTTGTTTGGAAAATTTCCAAAAATCAAAAACGGAGTTGATAAAGCAGGCAGCATCGCTAGAACCTCCTCCAAGTCCTGCGCAAATTGGGATATTTTTTGCAATCTCCAAATGCGGAATATGCCTGGTAAAATGATCCTTTAAAATGTGCCATGCTTTAGTGATCAGGTTATGTTCAATTCCAGGAATCAGAGCTGAGTATTCATTAAATTCTTTGTCAGGATAAAAAATCAATTTGTCATATAAATCTTTCAAGAATGCAAAAATGCTTTGCATTTTATGGTAACCATCATCTGCTTTTCCAGTGATATTTAAGAGTAAATTGACTTTTGCCAGAGCGTGCGATACAATCGGATACATGAGCAAAAATTCATCCAAAATAAGCTTAACTCAAATAGAACGACTGCTAGCCATATGGTATCGGACATTCGGAATTGAGCATGTGTTCCATACGGTTAATTGTATGGAAAAATCCGCCAAGAAGCAAGAAACTGAGAGTGACATACCTTGTGAAAAGTTGAACTTTTCATCGTTAGATGCTCTGAGGCAAGCTGTGTTTAACTTGGATTTTCCTTTAAAAAAAACAGCTAGACATACGGTATTTTCCGATGGAGCGCCTGATTCAGAGGTAATGATTATAGGAGAAGCTCCCGGACAGGATGAAGATGAACAAGGTAAACCATTTGTTGGGCAGAGTGGAAAACTGCTAAGTGCTATGCTGTCCTCAGTTGGATTAAGTCGTAGCGAGGTTTATATTTCGAACATAGTTTTCTGGCGTCCTCCTGGAAATCGCACTCCCTCAGCCGAAGAAATTGCATTTTGTATGCCGTATGTGGAGCAACATGTAAAACTGGCACATCCCAAAGTTCTTCTGCTTCTTGGCGGTGTCGCTGTCAAATCTATATTAAATACTTCCGAGGCGATTTCAAGGCTTCGGGGCTCTATTAGTGCCTATCTTGGCATTCCTACAATTGCAACTTTTCATCCCGCGTATTTGCTTCGTTCCCCCGGACAAAAAGCTTTGGCGTTCCGAGATTTTATCCTATTGAAAAAAACTCTTTTATCGCAACATTGAATT
>CADBQC010000024.1 GCA_902796745.1 uncultured Pseudomonadota bacterium | reverse complement strand
TCTAGAACTTCCACTACCTTTCTTTGTAGACATTTTTCTCTCCTATCACTTTCCTAAAGTTATATCCCTAATTTTTAATACAGTCATCATTTGGCGATGCCCATTCTTGCGTCTGTAATTGTGACGACGCGTTTTTTTGAAAATGATAACTTTTTTATTTCTTACGTGCTTCAAAACTTCTGCACTAACAGTTGCTCCAGACAATTCATTCTCGCTTGCCTTGATTTCACCTTTATCAGACGATGCTAAAACAACATCAGACAATGTTATAACTTTTGACGGCTCTGCTTCTATCTTTTCAACTTTCAAAACATCGCCAGGCTTAACCCAATATTGCTTTCCGCCTGTTTTTACTACAGCAAACATATTTTTTGCGCCAATTAATACCTAACACATATCCCCTTTTATATCACAACATTTCTTTCCCAATCAAGGGAATTCTTCTGAATGTTCTTCTGCTATTGATTTATCTCTTTTTCAAATTTATCGAAAAACTCGGATTTGTCTAAGCCTGGGGCAATTGGAGGTTTAAAATCCAACTGTATAGTGCCAGGAATTTTTCGAAAAGAATTTCGTGCCCAGTGCTCACCTGAATTGACATGAGCAGGTATGACCGGAATTTGTAAGGTTTTATATAATGCGTAAATACCACTTTTGTATTCTACCAATTCATGCGATGATGCTCTTGTTCCATTAGGAAAAATCAGAATGGAGTTGCCATTTTCATATGCTTCAGTTCCGGATATCATGAGGGTCTTAATAGCTTTTATTGGTGATGAACGATCTATTGGTATACATCCTAGTTTTTTGAAATACAGACCGGCTATAGGCTTGTTGAGAAGTTCTTTTTTAATCACTATAGCAAGATTGTCAAACAATATTGAGAATATAAACGTTTCCCAAGCAGACTGGTGATTGCAGCCTATTATAAACTGCCCAGACGGAATATTTTCAAGCCCAGAGATTTTATAATCAATTTTGGCAAGATATTTTAAGCAAAATAAAAGCCACCTAGTTACTGGACGATAACTTAGTTTTAATGTCATATTTGCAGAACAAAAATATGTTACTGGATACAGTATAGCGATATACAATATAAAAAATGTATAAAAAACAATATTAAATAAAATTGATCTAATCATTGTAATGCTCCATAATATAATTATACAACGTATTCTTGCTAAGCCCTGAATATTTTGACAAAATATCACTCAATTCCTTTTTCGAAATTTTGCCGTTAAGTCCCGCAATAAGAGGAAGGAGCTCTTCGATTCTGTCTTTATTTGAGACCGTCGGAGGAGAAAGCAAGATAACAAATTCTCCCTTAGGAACACTTTCATTAAAGCTGGAAATAACATAGTCAAAATCACCACGGACGGATGTTTCATACATTTTCGTAATCTCCTTCACTACTACAACAGTCCTATTTTTAAATACCATTCGCATTTGTTCAAGAGTGCGTACAATTCGGCTTGGAGCTTCATAGAATATCAATGTCGAATTAATTTTTGACAATTCTGCGAATTTGCTAGCATCTGAAAATCCAACAAATGTGAAGCGATCGCTTGGTAATCCAGATAGAACTAGAGCAGAGATTACCGCTGAGGCTCCAGGAATTACGGTAAAATTTATTCTGTTTTCTATACAAGCATTAACCAATTTATATCCAGGGTCAGAAACTAGTGGTGTACCCGCATCTGATATCAATGCAAATGTCTCTTTTTGTGACAGAATACTGTCAATGACTTTATGAATAACTCGGATGGCGTTATGGTCGTTATAAACCATCATAGGAGTTTTTATACCAAAATTTTGAAGCAATTTGGCAGAAATCCTGGTGTCTTCACAAAGGATTTTGTCAACACTGTTCAATGTCTCAATTGCTCTGAAAGAAATATCTTTCAAATTTCCTATTGGTGTGGAAACAATGTATAGGGAGTAAAACATAAAATTTTATATATCTTGCGCGGATATATCCTTGATTGTTATAATACCATAGGTAACTGAAGTTGTGGAACTTAGATGAATATCACTGTCGTAGGAGGCGGGTATGTTGGGCTGGTTTCCGCTGTTGGTTTTTGCGAATTTGGATTTGAAGTTTGTCTCGTTGAACAGGATTCGAAGAGACTAGAAAATTTAAAAGTCGGAAAATCTACAGTATATGAACCGGGGCTAGACATAATGCTACGCAGACATATTGAAAATAAACGGATGGTTTTTTCTGGTGATTTGGCTGGCATGGCTGCAAATTCAGATGCAATTATGATCGCAGTCTCCACAACTCCTTCTGACGATACTGATTTAGATTTGACTATTCTCCACAATACAATAAAGGTCATTTCCTCTGCTCTCGTAAAGGGCAAATACGCTGGAATTTTTATAAGGAGTAGCGTTCCAGTCGGCACTTGTTCGATCATAGCTGAAAACGTCAAATTTATCAGACCAGATTTAATTGCTGGGCAAGACTATGACATCATAGCTAATCCAACGTTTCTGCGAGAAGGGACAGCCATAAAAGATTTTATGTCCCCAGATCTAGAACTTATTGGCTTAAATAAAGATTCATTAAAAGCAAGAGAACTGGTTGAAATGCTGTACGATACGTTATTGCATCTGCAAATTCCATTTGTTTATGCAAATTTTGAATCCATTGAACTTGTTCGTTCTGTAATCATAGCTCTTTCAGCAACAAAAATGGCTTTTATAAATGAGATCAAAGAAATTTGCAACCGAACAGATGCAGATATAAATGTAGTTATCAGAAGTCTAGTAATTGAACAAAAATCAGGAGAAAACGCACTATTAGTTTCTCCTGGAATAGGAGGTTCATCATTCCCACGAAACATGCGTATTTTGTCACAATTTGCAAATTCTCTCGGATTAGATTTAAAAATTTTGAATGGCGCGATACAAAGTAACACAAACCGAATTAGGCAGATATCGGAAAAAATCATAAATCTGATAACTGATGACGAGCCACTAAATTCTAAACGAGTAACAATATTCGGACTAACTTATAAGGCGCAAACAAACGATATCAGAGAATCGGCAAGTCTTATTGTTATCGAAAGGCTTTTAAGTGAGGGCATTTCAGTATATCTGTATGATCCAGCATACAAACCAAATTCTGAGTACCTTGAACGCATTCCTAAAAAAGTGATGGAGAACAAAAAATTTTATCTTACAAATACACCGTATGAAGCCGTGGTACAAAGCAACATCTTGGTGATAATGACTGCTTGGTCTGAATTTTACGGATTAAATTACGACAAAATAAGGGAACTTATGTGCAAAAGCAAAGGCAAACAACCTATCATTTTAGATTACAAAAATATCGTAGCATCATCAGGCAAAAACGTTTAGATAAACAATTATCAAACAAAAATCTCTTTTGTGTTAACGAAATGTTAACGATGTTTATGTAGACTGATTACGTGAAGTTAAAAGTTTTGCGACCACGGGGAGACAATTTGTGATGAATAAAGTAAAGTTAATGATAGTAGGAACGCTCTTAGCGTATACACCAATTGTGAATGCAGGGGATGTCAATGAGGCTGATGTTGATACAGGAGGGATTGAAACTACGGTTCCAGATGTTGCTCCAACTCCAGCGCCAGAGACTAATGCAACTAGTGTTACACCTCAAACTCCAGGAGCTGAGGCAACAAAAAAAAGATCGTGGTGGGATGCAATTTTAAATTTGTTCAAAATAAAAGAGCAAAAACGTACTGCTGAACAAGCGTTCGATAACATGGTCGAAAATCAGAATGTTGTAATTGATTTTAGCAACGTTACAGATTTTGCTCAAAATGGCGATGCGAAAATGGCAGAGTACTACCAAAAATTGATTGCGACCAAATCGTTTGGTACGAAATCTCCAAACTTATATGTGAATCTTTCAAATACCGGGGTTACTCTTGAGTTCGTATCAAAGTGGGCTGCGCAGTTTAAAAAAGACAATAAAAGTGTTGTTTGGAATCTATCCGATAACAAAAATCTCGATGATAATGTCATAGATGCGCTGGATTTTTCCTCGGTGTATAGCTTGAACTTGTCGGGAACATCTGTCTCTGATACTGGTATTGCCAAAATTTCCGCCATATTAGAAACTAGCGGAATAGGGAAATTAGTGTGTATTCACCTATCAGGCTCAAAAGTTACAGATGCTGGCGTTAACTCCTTAAAATCCTCTATTCAAAAAGCTGTTGAACTCTGGAAAACGCAAAATCCAGGTCGAGAATATAAATTGCAAGGAGAAGCTGGCAGTGGAGTAGTGTTCGAGAAAATTCCGGAATTTCCTAAGAAAAGAGGGCATAAACCGCCTAAATCAGCAATAACGGAAGCAACAACGGACAATGCAGTGCCGGCTGTTCCTGCAATTCCAGCTATGCCGGAAACGCAAGAAGCAGTATCTCCAACATTGCCAGAAACTCCGGCAAGCGATGCGGAAAATGCGACGCCCGATGTTATTCCTGACACTGATGTTTCAGTTCCAGATGTAACGGTTCCTAGTCCTTCGCAAAGCGATGTAGATAGTATGACCGTAATGAATGAAATGGCACCAGCAACGACTAGTGATAGCACAGCAGAAGGAGCCGCAAATACAGCATTAAGTGAAGCTGATGCAGTAATAGAATCTGCGACAGCTGCTACAACTGATGCAAGCGGAGAAACTCCTGCTGTAGAGTAATAGGTACTTATCTGACGAGAGCCGATATTATGCACAATAGCGAAGAATTAGCTTTGAAAGAGAGGCTAGTTCTTCGCCCATTTTTATATCATTACCAGGGTATTCCTAATCAAATATAGTAAGATTGAGAAAAGTATGCTAGAATTTGGATTAGATATGGCAAAATAGAGATAAATTTATGG